>JAZADD010000098.1:0-18646 GCA_036124005.1 Thermoplasmatota archaeon | reverse complement strand
TAATTGTAATGGTGCAAATGATAGAGCCATAAATACGACAGTAGTGCCGATGACTAGGGCAACTTGAAGGGCTGCTTTCGTAGACCATATCTCTGCAAGTTTTGTGTATCCAACCGCACATGGTGCTGCAACGAACTGTATGACAAGAATTGTCATGATAAGATCCTGAGTCGTCAGACCTAGAACTGCGGGTCCGAAAACACCAGCGAGAGACGTGACGCTATTGATTCCGTCAATGAAGAGGAAATAGGCGAACATGTATAGGAATAGAACCTTGAAACGGCGAACTTCGGAGAGTGTCTTGATTACCTCGGAAACTCCCAACTTAGTAGATTCCACGAAACTCAACGGTTCCATTTCGTTTGGGATCTCAGGCTCAGGAACCCAGCGGAATGTGAGAAGTGCGAAAACATACCACCAAACACCAGAGCTCGCGATGGCGAACATCATTGCCCAATCTGCATACCCAGTACCAATCAATAGACCGAGATGGAAGACCAATAGTAGTCCTCCTCCAAGATACCCATAAGCAAAAGCAAGGTTGGAGATGCGATCCATATCTTCGGGTTCACCCAGATGAGGTAGGAGGGCATTGTAGAACACGCCCGCGCCATTCAATCCAACATTTGCAATAACGAACAATACCATCATCCAAAGCCATTGAGTTGAGATAGGTAGGAACGGAGCTGCTGCGATTAGAATTGTGCCACCTACACCAGTGTATGTGAGAATACGTAACCACCACATCTTGACTCTACGCCGATCTGCAATGACTCCGAGTGAAGGGCTGACTACAGCGACAAGTAATGCAGCGCCAGACACAGCAAAGGACCAGACCGCATCACCAGTCATCTCGATGGAACCTATACGGACATTCAATCCGTTGGCTTCTAGGAATAGGTAAGTGAACCATGCAGGAAGAATTGCAACTGAAACGCTTGTCTCAAAAGCGGATTTACCCCAATCATAGAATGCGAATCCTCTCTCTACATTCCGGTTTTCTTTCTGCACTGAATTTTCGGACAAACTAACAGCCCCTTCTCGACAAATCTGTTGTGCATCATATCACCATTGTCCCTTGTTGCATTGAGAATCTGTTCATCGGATTGAAGGACTTGACCGAGGAAGACAGGATGAAGGGGCTACACCATGAGTAACGACTGGGTCCAGCCTCGGCAGAACTCTATCGAAGCAATCGCCCATGCAATGACAGTAGCAGACGGAGCAGAATATGACATACGTATGTCAAGCGATGGGGAGCTCGTTCTGCATCATAACGCTCGCATCGAACGCAGTGAAACAAACGATCTATACGAAGGCTTACACCCCTATGTCGAACAAAATCACTCCGACGATTTACGAAATGCTGGATTCGATTTATTCTCGGACATGATTGAAGATTCTAGAATCCGTTCTGCCTGGTTTGAAGGTGATGCTTTTTCTTGCATCGAGATCAAGCGCCCTCATCCGAAGTCGAAAATTGCCGGAGGATATTTTCCATCACAGAAGAGAATCGATTGGATCATCCGTATGATGCAACGTGTTGAAGAGATTATGGAGAGTGAACCTGCACCAGAACGTACGGCTGTTTTCTACTGCTTTGACCCTGCAACAATGCGGGCGAGCCAGAAGGCGGATGTAGACATCCCTGCCGCGCCGATTAATCCCTTCATCCCACCTTGGGGCCCAGGTCCTATTCGGCGAACAATGGCCTTACCTTCATTCGCACGATCCACAGTACCTCGGATGGTCAATCGCTGGAGAGAATCTGGAGCGCCTTTGCTTCCTCTAGCAGGAGCACATCTGCGTTCGTGGTCAAAATATCTGCATTTAGGTCGCCCTGTAAGCCTAAAACCCTCATCCATCGAACGTCTCAATCGACAACGCAAAGGATACCCCATTCACGTATGGCCTGCACCTATCAATCTGGAAAGAACCATCCTCGATGCAGGAATGACTGTAGTCACTGACGAGATGGACCCCACTATTCTGCAAACAAGCAGAGGCGAAACCCGATGGATGAAACCAGGGACGAAACCATTGGGACCAGATCTTTGGAGAAGGATGTCCGACCCGTCTGAAAATAGTGAAGAACTCCTTGCAGAAGCTGAAAAATTGCCTACATGGTCTAATCTGGATATGACAGAACGCCGAGAACATCTCGACCGTCTTTCCGCTAACATCTATTGTGAATCAATTCCACTGGAGGAAGGTGCTCCACCTTGGGAAATGCCTCGTTTCATTGGCCATCGAGGAGCGGGTAAAAGCCACAAAGAGGGCTAATTACGTACGTCGAACTGTGCGATCCTTCGCAATGTACTTTGGACGGTAGATTGGTACACCCTTCCCTCCCCGGGAGTTTCGTTCATCGACAATTTGTGCAGTGATACCAATTACGCGAGCCCAACCAAAGAAAGTCGTGTAGTAAGCCGGCTTCATGAAACCAGCATTGTAGAGGAGAGTACCTGAGACGAGATCAACGTTAGCATTCGGATTACTAATTCGCTTATTTTCACCAAGAACTCGGGGGACAACCTCACGCAAAGTACGCACTGTAGAGAACAACGAATCATCCGGGCACACCTCTTCACCGATGGCTATCTGAACAGTAGCACGTGGGTCCTCCGCACGAAGTACTGCGTGACCGAATCCAAAAATTGGACGCTTCGCAGCAAGTTCGTTTCGAACGAAATTCTCAACCTCAATGGGATCAGATGTACCAACCTTCTGAACAAATTCAAGGCAGGACTGATTCGCTCGCCCATGCAAAGGCCCACTGAGTGCATTCATTGCAGAAGCGATAGATGCGAAAAGAGATGCACGTCCTGAAGCGACGGCTTTGCCAGCAAAGGTAGACAGGTTTCCGCCACCATGGTCCATATGAAGAACAAGGAAAGACTTCAGAACGCGCTCCGCGCGATGAGCATCGTCACCCTCCATCCCAAGCATCGAAACGAAATTTCCGGCCATGCCCAGAGATGGATTCGAAGGCCGAGCGATGTCGCCTCGGCCACCTCTCTTCATGAAAAGACGAGCCATGAGTTCAGGCATCCAAGCAATGAGATTCATTCCGTCCTCAAGAATATCATCATCGGTTTCAGCACGGCCAAGCGCCATAATTCCGATACTAAGCCAATCCATTGGGTGACCTTGCCCCTCACCAATCGATTCGAATAAATCGAGAGCACCCTCTGGGATTGAACTACGTGATGCAAGATCTTCCTTCATTGCTACCGATTCTTCGGCTGTAGGGAGTGACTTGTTGAACAATAAAAAGACGATATCCTCGGGGTCATAATCAGCAAGGTCGGCAATCGGATAACCAGCATAATGAACGCCATCAATAGGGTCAACGAAGGATGTTCCACAGGTGCCAACAGGGATTCCGCGGAGCCCTGTATCGAGGTGTGATGGGAGTACCTCAAACAATGGCTTCTCGTCCTCTGACATGGTTACTGGCCCCGTGTGGAAATGTAATCGGTCAATTTCTGCCTTGAACCCTTTGCATGGATTCTCTAGTTTAGAAACGCAGGGTTCAACCCCTTACTATGGCCCCCGGCCAATATGGCGAGGCATCAGATTGAGCCGTGGTGGAATGAGGGGATTCTCTTCACTTGCCTCCCCAACTGTGGACGATGCTGTGATGAGCCACACGGCTTAGTTTACCTCTCAAAAGAAGATGCGCATCGTATTGCTAGACATCATGAAATGGATACAAAAGAGTGGTTGGAGCGAGATGCGCGCCAAACCCATGATGGGCGATGGGTCCTGAAATCAAACGAAGATGGGATTTGTATCTACATTCAGGACGACAAAAGTTGCAATATACACTCTGTAAAACCGGCCCAATGCTCTGCTTTTCCATTCTGGTATGAGAATGTCCGTGACAATCCCTCTTGGAGAAAGACTATCGAAATCTGTCCAGGATTAGTTCACCCTGATGCTATCTTAATCGATGGAGAGACGATACAAGCACATCTCAAAGCGGATGCACATGCTGAACAGGGATTCCGGGATCTCTAATCAAACTGGAACCTTGACCTTTCGTTTCCTCAAAACCGCGGTGCCGTGTTTTTCTCGTGCCTTTTCGAGATGAGGAACTTGACCAGATACAGGGCGGAGTATAGGATAATTCACCTCAACCTCAATGACTCCAGGGTCGAAAGGTGCAATGGGGCCGAGATCCTCGCCTAACGGTGTTTCTGAAATGGCCTCTAACTGACCCTCAAGAGCAAGTAGCCGATCTGTAAGACCTACAATATCTGCTGGTGTGGATTCAGCCATCCTCGATTGAATCGTCTCAAGTTCGCGCTCAATCTCATGAAGAGCAAAACGACGACGATGCAACTCACTCTCAGCATCCGAAAAGCGCTCATCGATACGTGCTGAGATAATCGGGGCCACCTTCTGAGGGCCTTGTGCACTCTGTGGTTGAGATTCGGGGATCAAGCGTCCACTTGGAAGCTCAAACTCTGCAGGTGACCACCCATCTGAAAGTGGAGGAATCTCCACCTCCCCTGTAACCTCTACATCGATACCCTGGGGGAGTACATCATCGAGGACTGTCTGAACGAGGCGCTGGCCTATCACATCCGGATTCCAATCCGAGCGAACTTCTGAACTGGTATCGATTGGACGGCCATCGAGTAGGATTTTGATGTCCTTTTCATCCATTGGTACAGAGCCAGCCTCGATTGATGCGAGGACGATATCAAGCGCATGGGCTGAACCCCCCCAAGTATTCGCATTTTCAACAATTGCAACAAGAAGATGTTCATCTACGGCTGCACCTCGAGAAACACATCGTCGTCGAAGGTGTGCAACCAGAGTCGCATCACTAGGTGAATCAAGGCGCCCAATAGCGGCACCCGTCAAGGAACGGCGCATAGCACTAGTTGGAAGAGCATCAAAGGCATCGATTGAAGCAACGGTACATACTACTTGCACCCCATGATCGAGAGCAATGTGGACTAAGCGCCCCAATGCATCATCGAGACCACGTTCGATAAGAGCATCTGCATCATCAATGAGAATCGCCCCAGCATCTCGGAACGCCTCCTCGGCACCCACAGGTACCTCCGCGACCTCCCGACCATGGATCAGATGGACATTGAGATGTGGTAACACATTCTGTAAACTGTTAGCCAACGCGGAGATGAAATGGCTCTTCCCCGTACCTCTTTCACCGACTACTAGGAATGGGCTCAGGCGCCTTCCAGGTTCCTCCATAATGAGATCAGCCCCCCTTGCGACTGCATGGTTCTCAGGAGAGGTATGCCAACGAGACCAAGACCAGGCAGGATTAGGGACATGGATGGGTGGCCACTCAGGAACTGATACGCCTTTGGGTTCCTCGACCATCTTCATAGAGGTAGGCGTGTCCAAACCACGCTGTTCTTCGAGAACCTGCCTCCACATCAGACGACCAGGAATATGGATTGATGCTGGATCATTAATCGCTGCACCCCTAAGCCGGCGGATACCATCAAGGATTGGATCTTCACCTTCACTGAAAAGTCGATTCTCTGCCGCCTTGGGGTCGGAACGGCCAAGCAAATCATCTACTGTTGCAAGGCCTCTCGGACCATTATCCCTACGAATATAGTGATGTAAACTGGAGGCCTGAGGAGAAGATGGCTCACTCTCCTCTCCTAAACGATGTTTCGCGGAACGAAGTGCATCAGACAAGCTACGTCTCATGAATCTCCCTCCATCGTTTTGAGAATCTCAACCGCTGTACTCGGAGAGCGTTCCACTGCTGCCATCAAGTCCGTGATATCGGCACCCTTCTCAACAAGACTAGCGACACGGTCATAGAAGTCACTAGGCAATGCACCAACCATCTCAGGAACTGTACCAAGAGACGCTCTTCGAGCGGGACGGGCACGTTGTGCAACCTGAGAAAACTCGCGAGCACTTGTAGGCGCAGATATTGGATCAGGTAAGCTCGTGGATTCCTTAGCCATCGAATGGACAATCTCATGGAGGCGGGTTGCAGTCTGATCTAAACTGTTCCAATCTGGATCTAAACGGCGTGCATTTCGAACAACATCGGAACCATCTACTGGACGGTCAGAACCATCATTTGGCACTATAGGACCAATCTCGCGGCCAGTAGAAGGTATCGCTGGACTAGTGCTTTCACGGTCACGTAAGAGTCCAATCTCTCTCCAACGATTTACCGCATCAACAAGCCCTGAACCCTTCAAACTAAATTCTGTAGGGCTATCTGAATTGCGAACACGCCCTTTTGGCTTGTGGTCCACAGTTGGACTCCTACGCCCCCTGTGCCTCTTTGGTGGTTGAGAAGGGGCCGCCTCCGGCCGATGCAATCCGGGAATTGGTGCAGGTAGTTCGTCCTCAACAATGTCTTCTGATTCAAGAGGAGCGGGGGTGGGCTGAGATAGTTCAGAATCGATGGGTAGAGGTGGGGGCGTTAATTCATCCATACTATCACGATTAGGAGATGGAGCAGTTGCCCAATCTGGTAGAGAGAAATCGTGCTCAGTATCCTCTTTATCTTCCTCTTCAACAATATCTTCCTCAAGATTATCGGATGTCTGTTCTGAAATTTCATTTTCGATTATTGGTGACTCAGCAACGATAGATTCCTCTTTCCATTGTGCGATTAGCCCCCCTATCTGTGGGCCGGTATCTGGAACAGGTTCAGGAAGTTCACTAGTGGCATCCAGCATTCCGAAACTTGGGGCCTCAGGTGAAGGTGGCGTAATCGCATCCAATGGTTTGGACCGTTGTACGGGTTCAGTGGTCATTGCATGAATAATGAATGGATGACCAACAAGATACCCACTACTAGACCCCCATTCTGATGCAGTCCTCGTGTCAAGTAACTTCATCTCACGCTGAAGTAAGGCTCTCTCCTGAGGTGAAAGAGCAAGGCCATCAATTGGGCAGAGAAGAAGATCATCTGACTCTGCAACCAAATCAGAAAGATTCCGTAGGAAATCATAAACTCGGTCGAATCCGTGTAGACCAATGAGGAATTCAATCCCATCAAGGACAACGACTGCACGAGGATTGGCGAAGAGGTAGTCCTCAATTTTCCTCATGATGCCTTCAAGGCTAGGGCCTAAATCGCCTTCTTGGGATGGCCGCTCCGTCAGACGAATAGACGAACCATTAGGGATAGAATACTTTGAACGGAGCCTCTCAGAGGGTAACCGGCTGAATACCATCAATGGGCGTCCAAGAGAGCCAAGATTCGACCCGATTGATAGGACACTGTCAGGTAATTCATCATCGACAAGCCAAGACTCGCCTGGTCCAAAAAACGGACCATGTTCCACCACCTTCGGTGCGACAACGGGTTCAAACTGAATTGGTTCATCACCAGTTCTAGAAAAGGAAGATTCGATACTTGTCCACCTACTCCTCTGCCGGCCAATCGCAACAAGATCGCGGTGCCGGGAATCTGACCACCAAGGCTCTTCTTCAAGACGTTCGAGATCGGAACGCAAGAGGCGGGAATGAGGATGCGAATCCATCATTGCTGACGCCTGATTTCCAGAGTGAACTGACAATGCAGAACTCGGATTCGCAGAGGAACTCAAGCATAGATCCATTGCATCTCGACCTCCAGTTACTTCACCGTCACCAGATGTGTGGAGAGCCATGGCCGGCATCCCCTGGATAATTCCAAGTCCCCCTACGCCACCATCAAGAGATT
Source organism: Thermoplasmatota archaeon (assembly GCA_036124005.1). Classification (GTDB taxonomy): domain Archaea; phylum Thermoplasmatota; class Poseidoniia; order Poseidoniales; family Thalassarchaeaceae; genus MGIIb-N2. Next base: position 10,959 of record JAZADD010000098.1, on the reverse strand, counting down.
CAATGCGGAGATGTCCATTGAATCTGGTGCGAGTCGCGTCGAGCATTAGGAGAGCAAGTACACCAGGGCCCCCGCGCCGACGCTCCATGACTTCGCCCTGTGGAAACTCCGCCATTCCCGAACCCACTGTTGAATGGCCTCACAACCCCTATTGAAACCCGCGCCCCCCTCTCCTGCAAGGTAGCCATTTCAACCATATATTGCAAACGCCGACAACGAGCATTGAAGCATATGACTCGGTTCAACACAACATGGCCTAAATTGCAATGCAAGTTAGAGTCGAACAAACAAGAACCGTAAAATCCCATTGAGGTGAGAAAATGACTGGGCCGCTTCCTCTAATCGAGAACGATGAAATTCGGATGGAACATCTGAATTCGCGCGCTCTAAATTCTTGGTTAATTGTTGGCATATTAATGGCGAGCATGGGATTGGTGGCGTTATCCATTACACCCACTCTTGGGACTATTCTCATCCTCTCTTCTTTCATCCCCACAGCCATCTGCCTCATCCGATGGCTGGAGAATCGTAAGACTGCTGCTGCACTTTCAATTGTTGCAACTGATATCGGCCACCCATGGCACCCCTCGGATGAAGAGGGGGACTCATTCACCTACATCCTCGATGTCAAAGGAGAATGGATTCGACTCCCCCACAAATCCCGTATCCAAATTATTTCAGATCCCATTCTGAAAGGCTGGACTGTACGAGATGATGATGCGGATGAGAAATTGCATGCAAGGCTTGGACCAATTTCAGAACCCATAGTGGATCTAGTAGAAGATGTAGCTAATCAGGCGCTAATCCTTACGCGCACCCTAACTGAAGATGAAGACCCGACATTGCTAGAGGCAAGACAGAGAGAAAAAAACGCCGAGGGAATACTAGAGAGGACATGGATGGATACGACTCCTGGTCAAGTTGAGATTCAATTCGGACAAATGGGCCGGGCCAAAGAAATCCTCGGCCGCAGAAAGGAGCAATACGATTCAACGTCCGACTCAGAAGAATGACGCAACCGTCATAGGTCAAGTGCTTGGAATTGATGTTTCATGGACGACTGGAGGGAACGGATTGCCTCCCTTCCCGATGAACAACGCACGATGTTTGAAGGTGGGACACTTAGCCAATTCTTCCTTCGCTGGCCCCTTACTGCCTCACACCCTACCTTCGTAGGCTCTTTCTATGGTCTCCTGATTTCTCTATCCCTACTCGGCCCCATCGTTTTCATCCAATCCGAAGCCGGAAGTTCGGCCTACGACAGCCTACGAAGTTGGGCATTCTTATGCCTCACCCTCTTGATGCTCTGCGGCATCTTTGGAGGCATCTCATCATTGACAGTCGCTATCACAAAGCGGATGCCAATCCGCTTAGACCACAGAAGGAAATACCTCTTCCCCATCCCATTTATCGGCCTCGTACTATTCAGCATAGCAAGAATCGAACCTGATTTAATTAGCCTGCCTGAACAACTAGGTTGGGTACTTTTGATTGCCCCCGGCCCCCTATACATTCACCTCTCATACGCGCCTCGATGGAGGCTACTAGAGCGGGTATCCAGGGGCCTTGAATTAGATGAACAACCAATGAAAGTCGGTAAAGAGAGAGAATTAGATAACGATCTTATCGAAGCAGTGGAAGAGAACCATAGCGAAGAATAGAATGAATCAGGAATGGAATGTTATCAATCCCTTTCAGACATGACATACCGAATTAATGGACCTCAAGGGCACATTAAATGAGTCCGATACTTCGGCCTGCTGTCTCAAAGGCTCGTAGCACCTCATCTAGATCATCCCGAGTAAGTCCTGCTGACATCTGAGTACGAACTCGGGCCTTATCTCTAGCAACCATCGGGAATACAATCGCACCAACAATTACTCCCGCATCACGCATCGCTGCTGACAGAGATTTTGCAATATTGGACTCCCCGCACATTATCGGAATAATTGGAGTTGTAGAAACACCGGTATCGAAGCCTAATGAATCGAGTTCTCTGCGGAAGTAATCGGTGTTATCCCATAACCTATTGACATGTTCGGGCTCATCCATTATGACCTCAACTGCCGCCTTTTGAGCTGCTGCGACACCAGGTGGCTGACTCCCCGAAAGGAGCCATGAACGACTATGATTCAGAGCGTGTTCACGAGTCTGAGAAGTTCCCGCGAGTATCCCTCCTTGCACTCCCATGGCTTTCGAATACGAGCCAACCTCGAAATCCACACGCCCTTGAAGACCGAAATGAGCGACTATCCCTCGTCCATCGCCGAGTACTCCTTCCCCATGACAGTCATCGACGAATACCATGGCATCATGCTCCTCAGCGACCGCGGTAATCTCATCCAGAGGGGCGATGTCGCCATCCATACTGAACACGCCATCCGTAATGATGAGTTTACGATCGACGTTCTTATTCTCCCGAAGAATGCGTTCGAGTGCTTCGACGTCATTGTGCGGATAAACGGCGCGTTGTGCCTTTGTCAAACGCACTCCATCAATAATCGACCCATGATTCAGTTCATCGGAGATAATGAGGTCCTCTTTGCCTTTGACAAGTGTTGGAATCAAACCCACGTTTGCCGTGTACCCTGCAGAATAAATCAGAGCGGCTTCGACGCCTTTGAAATCCGCTGCGACGCGCTCAGCCTCCAAATGGATATCCATGGTACCCGCGATGGCTCGTACAGAACCGCTGCCAGCACCATACTTACGCGTGGCCTCAATAGATGCCTCGACGACCTTCGGATGAGTGCTTAGATTCAGGTAATTATTGGCAGAGAGCATGATGGACTCCTTACCATCGATTGTGACGCGAGGGGCGTTTGCAGACTCAAGGATTGGGGGATCCCAATTGAGGCCGCTTGTAACCAGTTCCTCGTACCGCTCTCGCATCCAATCAAGGTCCTTCGCCATGATGTGGGCAGACATCGGATTGACATGATGGTTCCGACGGCGGAGTATTGATGCTTAATAGCGGCAAGTGAGCCACATGCCACTACTTCCTGAGGCCATCATCCTTGGAATCGCACAAGATGGTGGAGTACCACAACCGGCTTGCACTTGCAACACGTGTATGCAATATGTAGAGGGTGGAAGACAACTCTCTCCCACCTCTATCGCCGTCAGAGATGGAGATGACCTACACCTCTTCGATGTGACCCGAGATCTGGCGAGACAACTTCTTTTCATTCCGGAAGAATCTCGACAAGTTACAGATGTGTGGTTAACCCATGGCCACCTCGGACATGTCGATGGCTTGGGGTTGTTCGGAAAAGAAGCAATGGGGGCGAAGGGGATTCGCCTACATGTATCCGAATCCATGCTCAAATTGATTCAAAACACACCGCGATGGGATTCAATGCTGAAACAGGGCGTATTCCAACCAAACCCATTCGTTTCAAATGAAACTATGAGAATCTCATCCAACCTCTCAATAAAACCCATTTCTGTCCCTCATCGCGACGAATTTACCGATACGCATGCATTCCTCATCCGTGGCCCGGAACGCGTACTCCTCCACCTCCCAGACCATGATCGATGGGAGACAACACTTACTCATGTTGGCACATCATCGATTCGTGAATGGTTTAGACAACTCGAAGTAGATATTGCGCTCATTGACGGCACATTTTGGAGTGAAGATGAGATACCTCGGCAGTCAAATGTACCTCATCCACCGATATCGGAAACTATCTCCCTTCTTGGGCCTCGAAAACCTCACGACGTGGATCTCCGTTTCATCCACTTCAATCACACCAACCCCGTGCTCTGCAAGAAGGGGCAGTCACATGATTTGGACCTTAAGGGGTGGACTCTAGCATCAGAAGGAGAGGTTATCGATCTCTCCATGGCCACAACGCAATGAACAAATGTAGGTGGATGGCCGCATGAGCATGGAACTCCACGGGGAAGTCAGTTCTGGTCTAGGACGCGCTCATGTATTCATGGCCCAGAGCCACTATCAGGATCAGTTTAGAGGAGTCCTAGGAGGCACTGCTTGGCCGGGAACTCTCAACATCCAAGTGTCCGATGATGATCTTACTCAATATCTCGCACTACGACAAAAGGCAGGCATCGATACACTAGACGCCACCAATGAACGGCGCAATAAGGCGCAAACGATTGACACCTCAGAAATCGACGCAATACGTATCCGTGGATTTCTCCGTGATGGACGTTCATTCGGTGGCGCAACAGCGTTCAAAGCACAGATTAGAACTGCAGACAAAGATAGCATCGAGTGTGCAATCCTCATCCCCGACCTAACTCGACACGTCGAAGTCATCGAAGTAATCGCAGAGGCCTTCCTACGAGAATCTCTAGACCTTACTGATGGCGACCGCGTTTCACTCAATCTCATCTGACTGGATTAGCATACCCTGAATCCACCCACGCTGTAACATGAGTTTCATCTCCTTTCGGGCAATTTCCTGCCACCTCTCGTGAAGCCTTTGGTCAGTCCCGCCAGGGGGGTTAGACCATTCTGATATTGCCTCTAATGGCATAGTATCAAGATCAGGAAGAGCCGGATGTTGAATAGACCAGAGCATCAACCAATCAGAAGAACTTCGTCCAAAGTCCATACTATCAGATGGGCGATGAAGCGCCCGAATCACATCAGACAAATCGAGATTCTCAGTCGCAAGACCATGCAATACAGAAGCGATTCGACGCACTTGATTCCAAAGGAAGCTTTCTGCCTCGATTCGGAAACCAATCACTCGACCATTGACATCTACCCACGGAGCACAACGATGAACGGTACGCACTGTCGTCCGCCCCTCCTCCACCCTACAGAAGTTCGTAAAATCGTGACCTCCCTCAAATACACGACACCAACGAGCGAGGCGTTCTGGAGGTAAATTCACAGGCCAGTTTGGAAGCGCTTGTAGACGATAGAGATAGACGCGACGACGAGCAAGGCGGACACTGACATCATCAGATACCGCATAGGCAGACCAAACGATGATGTCATCCTCCAATCTGTCGTTAAGCGCTCTCAATAGACTACCTGCGCCGATACTATCCCAACGAGATTGAGGTAGGTCAAATGATGCAAGGTTCATTCGTACATGGACACCTGCATCCGTCCTTGATGAGAGCCAAATATGGTCATCATCGCCTAGCCATTTCAACTTACGAAGAGTGGCCTCGATATCGCCCTGTGCCGTACGAACATTGGGTTGTAATTGTGAGCCATGAAACGCATCACCGAGATAACCAATACACATTACAATGCGCTGTGTCGCCTCTTCTTCAGAATCCAGAGACACCTCCACCGAATCATCGGTGGACTCAGGCATCCAAGCGACCTCACTCGTCGCTAGTCATGTATTCGAGTGCTTCTTCGGCCGAACTGAAACCTAAGCCAAGAAGAGAGAACTCAATTGCTGTACGGACATACTTACGGGCGAAGTCATGGCTTCGGTCAAAGTTTGTCTTGACGTCAATTGAGTCGATCAGCAGGCGTGCTGCCTCATAGAGGTGGAAAGAGACATCATTCTCATCACTCGCCTGACCGAGCTCGTGAAGTCGCTGAAACTCGCGAATTGCCATTGGGACGCGATCGAATTCAATGAGGGCATTAGCGAATGCTGCGAGATACTCGGGATTCTCAGGTTCCATCTTTGTTGCCTTCTTCAAGAAGGATTGAATCTGACCCTCGTTGAAACGGTCGTTCCCTGCATCATCGATGTTGCCATTCTCTTGGATTTCGAACATCGCTGCCTCCGCCCAACCATGGAAGCCAATCGGGCTGTCAGGGTGATTGTCAATCACGTTTTGGAATATTTCCATCGCACCGAGGAAGTCTCCTCCGGTAATGCATTGTGCTGCCTTGGTCAGAAGTTCGTCGTCAACCATCGGGGGTCCACCAGTCGTTGTGTCGAAGTGATGGTTCTTCAACGGTGCGGGTCAAATTGAATTCTACAAACATCTGGAATTATTCCGTACCAGACTCGTCTGGCGATGCAACTTCGGTGTCGGCATCGGATGGATTGCCATCCACAGGTGCTCCCGGACGGGTGCGAAGCTCATTGACTAAGGCATAGACGTCCATCGGCCGGCGAATACCGTAGAAGCAATCCTCTGGATCTAAATCGACCGTCTTTCGAGAACGCTGTAGTTTCATCATGAATATGAAGAAACGGAATAAACGAACGACAATATTACTCGTATCCTTTGTAGCGGCGTCAGCAACGTCAGATACTGCACCCGCACCTATTGACATTGAATCCTCCTTCAACCCAAGTCCAGATGCAGTGATGACGTGGAGACTGCCATAACCCAGCATTCGTCCGATTAAACTCCGCTCGACCTTCAAGTTCTCAATCTTAGATAGGCTGATTGCGTGACTATTGGAATCAATGAACTTCAGGAAATCCTTCTTCAGGTACACTTGCTTATCCGTGATAACATAGGTAAATGCACGCTGGTACATTACCGTAAGGATGAACATTGCACCAGCATATACACCACCAAAAATCAAGTAGAAACTGTCCTTCCACTCAGGAAGAAAACTCGATTCCTCCGTACCGAGTAAACCTGCCACGAATCCATCGCCAGTTAGGAGGTTTTCGAGAAAGAAAAGCCCAGGTGTGACCGATATCAAAAGAAGTGACGTAGTATAGAGGTTCCCTGATGTACTGAAATTGATGAAGCGATTCATCCAAGTCAAGGCGATCATAAGTATGAAGAAACCAACAATTCCGGTGTCTGCAACCACATCGAAAATCTGTAGAACCGTTCCAAGAATACCTGAATCCTCTGCAGGAGAATATGCATCGCCTTCCATAAAGTAGAACAGGAGATGAATCGAGAGAACGAAGATAATCAGTAGGTATCGGGAAAACATCGAGAGAACGATTGGGCCCGATCTGTAGTATGGCTCTTCATAAGTAGACATCTCTGGAACTGCAGACCTTGCAGCCTCAACGTCCAGACTCGCTCGAAATGTATCCATTTGTTCGCCCATCAAATCAACCTCAACTCTAGTTTGGACGGGTTCGTATATAATTACATTCAGGAACATGTATCAATGCAACAAGCCCCACGAGTGCTCAGCATTCCCACGAATCCATTCGTAAGTATCTGCAGTTCTGACCTCGACTTCATCACAAATTGCGAGCTCTTCGACCACAAGTGGATACTCGTTATAGGTAAAATGAGATGTTAAGCCAGCCCTAGTTGGTTGATCAAAAGTCCAATGGGCTCGACTAGAAGCACGGATAATTGTGCTAATCTGTGTTCGACCGTTCCAAACTCGGACCTTGAATCCTGGTAATGGGGAGCCATGGTCATCGACAGGCCCATCCTCTCCAGGGTGAAGAACCTCGACCTCGCAACGTTCGAATCGCTCGGTACGCTGTCGTCTTGCATCATGAAATAGGCCAGCAGTCCGAATTGGAACACGATGACGGTCCCGGCGACGCCACGCAGTGGAGTCATTCGATGTCATCGAAAGCGAAAGATGAGGGAAAAACCAGTCAAAATATGAACCATCATCAAAATGCAAGAAACCCCAGAACCAAGGAACTGACGGAGCTTGAACGATTACCTTCTGAAAATAGGCCGTTCCCTCGACGTCTTCGTCACCAATACGGCCCTTCGCTTTCGTGCCATGAATCCGGAGAATATCGTAACCCATCGTGCCAGTGAAAACGTTGTGTGAACGAGTAACCCCGGATACCGCTGGATTCCATGGAGTCATTTCGAGATCGAAGGTATCGGGAGCACCTTCGGCAACATGGCTCTCGTCCGATTGAAGTTTGAGCCAGAATGAAGAAGCATCGGGGCGGAGTCCCATGGAAAGATCATCATCAATCAACGGAACAACTGCACCTCCAAGAGAATCCGAAGGCCACGAAGGATGGCGATGATCGATTGCAGCCATCCGGCATTTCCTTACTACAAGCGGTTCATACATGCGATTCCCATCATACCACCAAGCACACACCATACCTCCGAGAACATGGCCTCCGTGCTCGTCTGTGTGAAAGCGTTCCCCTGACCATGGGATGCCGCTAACATCCACCGATGCGGTATCCTTGGTAGACCACAAAACCATCAATTGACGAGACCGCTCGGGGTGCTCCTTGCAAGGGAGTACCACAAGCCACCACCACCACTGCCATGTTAGCCGATGCATGGTAGGCAAAAAATCGAGGCGCCAAAGGGTATCGAGGTCCCCCTCAAAGCGATCCATGACACGCCACTAGACATACGGCTGATGAACGCTGGCTCTCAATCGATCTCTCTACGACCAAGGAACGACTGGCCAAGAACTACCATCAAGAGCACATATGCAACAAGCACGAATGCGGCCATCAAAAGCGCCACCGCTGGAGATTCATTCGTCGTTGGCGCATTCCAGAATACTGAGAAAATGTCAGCAGAATCATAGTATCCCTCACCAATGATGTCGTAGTACTGCGAATCCGGCCAAGCGATTAGAGCTGCAGCGTTCACCATCTCGATACCCCAGTGCGATACTGAAAGCCAAGCAATTCGACTCTGCCCTCCACTAAGTAGTGAGAAGAAAGCCATGATGAACTCCCAAAGTCCCATCAAAATCGCGATATAAGCACCAAATCGCTTAGAGAGGACCCCAAACATCGCGAATGTCGTAGAATATGCGAGAAGTACGAGTGCAGACGCTATACCTACAATCAACCAGACGGTCAAGTCTTGGAATCTGAACAATGTGTCAGAGGGGCCAAGGAAGCCAGTAACTATGCCCACGATGACTGCTAAGCCGAGTATGTAAGGTCCAGCAAGAAGCATGAATCCAAGGATACGATAGAGGAAGAACTCGGCCCGATGTATCGGTTTCCCAACAAGGTAGTACATTGTCCCTGAAGTCATTTCATCACGTACCAACCCGGTCGCGAGAAACATAGGTATGAAGATACCAAGAATGAACAAAAAGGCCACTTTACTCACTGCAAGAATGAAACCCCGATGAGCACTCTCCAAGGTAAACTCGGATTCAGATGGATCCTCATCAACACGCCAATCTGCTTCAATCTGTATTAGATTGCCATCGAGATCGAAAACAAGTTCGACATCACATTCGATGCCATTGCCATTTGAGTCCTTCTGATTAGAGTACCAATAGTACTCATCATCGCGGTTGAATGATTCATCGTCGAAATTTCGGCAATCACCGTCATCATCGTACCCCTGGCTCTCATTTCCAGAAGATATATCCAGATCAATCCCATCCTCATCGATATACATCGAAGGAGCGTGCGGTTCAATCGGTGTGTCGGATTTACCAACTATCTCACCCCATGTTAACCAACCGTAATCAGAAGAAGTGAGAGTTCCATTGACGGTCACCATGACATAAAACCGGATTTCATCATCTTCCATGATGCATGAAGAACCATACCCAAGGCCATAGCCCTCCTCTTCACTCGGAAGACATTCTCGAAGATCATTGAAATTGATGAATCGTTTATCATCTGAGTTATTAGCAATCCAAGTGTACTCCTCGATAACCCCATTACCATTGTAGGTATAGTTGCCTGATACCTCGGATTCGTCCCAACTTAGCCAATCCATCTCCACAAATCGCCCTGAACCTGGGAACTCATTCACATCCCAGTCTGATGTTCCATACTGATTCTCTTGTCCCTGAGGGTAACCGTCACCATCCCAGTCTTCTGAATCACCGTCGTCATCAATCGGTTCAATCCCTGAGGCCATCTCCTGTGCGTAGGTTGCAAGAAGTAGCGTCATTACGAGGATGCCTACAGCACCAATAACCCACGTTGAAGAACGAACACGAAGTTGTCTTGAAGTAAATTCAATGACCGCGGAGGCCTTACGATCTAAACCCGTCCATACTGTATCGAGGACACGAGGGGGAGGGAGTGAAGGCCTGGGGGTGGCCACAGAAGCAGTAGGATTCGCAAGAGAAGTGGTTACTTCGGACGAATCCGGCGCACCATATTCGCGACTCTTCTCCGTCATGAACGTCCCTCCGTTAGATAGGCGAGGAGACTCTCAAGATTATCATCCGGATTCGTAATTGCGCTGACACGAATATTTGAGGAACGAATCAAAGAAGGCAATGCTGAATGGACAGAGTTGAGATCATTTGTTTGAATCTCTAACTCACCAGGTAAAGGGAAACGAACACCGTGAATCGCTTCTAATGGAAGCACATGGGCTGCAAGATGACGGGGATTTTCGGTACGCAATAGAATTCTGTGAGGATGCTTGTCCAACAAAGAGCGGATTTTGTGTAAGTTACCAAGAGCCAAAAGACGACTATTGTGAAGGATAACAATCTGTTCAGTAATACGCTCAATCTCCGATAAGATATGACTCGATACGATTACCGTCTTTCCCATCGAACCAATTTCACGAATGACATTCATGATGGTAGTTCGTGCTACTGGATCACAACCTTGGAGAGGTTCGTCAAGGACAATGAGGTCAGGATCGTTGACTAAAGCGTGTGCAATTTTAACACGCTGACGCATACCCTTGCTATACTTGCCAATCTGCTTGTGTGCAACATCTGATAGATTCACGAAATCAAGGACGTGGTCCGCTCGAGCCCCCGCCTCATCACGAGTGAAACCATACAGACGGGCGAGAGTCGCAACGAATTCGTGACCAGTCATCCAATCATAGAGCTTCTCTCCTTCTGAAACATAGCCGACTCGAGAGTATGGTGCAGGGTTACGCCATGGATCTACGCCGAAAAGACGTACAGTACCCTTACTCGGTTTGAGACGGCCCACGAGGAGTTTGAATAACGTACTCTTGCCCGCGCCATTCTGACCAAGAATACCAGTGACGCCTCCGCCTATTGCAAGGCTGACATCATTGAGTCCTATGACCTGCCCGTAGAACTTCGTAACATGATCCAGCATCACAGCTGGCACGGTTGCATCTACGCGAATAGACTCGACAGCAGGCTGGCCAACTTGGTCGAGATTAGGCATC
>JAZADD010000097.1:0-7059 GCA_036124005.1 Thermoplasmatota archaeon | reverse complement strand
GCAGTGGTTCCAGACGACCTATGAGGGAGTTCCATCTGATCTTTCTGCCTTAGTCCCGTTCAATTGGACTCTTGCGCTGGATACAACTTCTCTATCTTCTGGAATACATATTGTTGAGATTCGTGCTTCTGACAGCGATGGCATATCTCTTCCAGTCGTTCTTGAGATCGAAGGCGGAGGCTCTGCTGAAAGCGCTGCTGGCCTTTCTGCCTACTTATTCTCGTTGGGTATCGTTCTGATTGTGGTTTTTGTATCCAGCGTGGTTCTTTTCCTCCGTACCGGCGATGATGATGAGACACCTCCTGAGATATTGGAAGCAACGTTAGTCTCTCTCGATGATGAGTTAGACGGTATGACCGTCGCTGAACTGAAAGAACGACTGCGATCAGAGGGGTTATCGACATCAGGAAAGAAGTCCGATCTCATTCAACGGCTAAGGGATGTGCCTAAGTCTCGTTAGCCGGGGCTTCATAACCGGACCCTCTCTGCGTCGGTTATGGCGGGATTCTCAGACAGGGCGAATTCCATTCAGCCGACTGGCGTCCGTAAGATGTTTGACATGGCTGGAGATGACGTCATTTCCTTCGGTCTGGGTGAACCTGATTTCCAACCCCCACAGGTTGCTATTGATGCCATGCATCAAGCGATGCTTGCGGGCCACAACAAGTACACCACTACCGCAGGCCTACCAGAACTTCGCCTCAAGATTGCAGAATCATTAGATCATCTTCAACCAGGGATGGATGAGACCAATGTCTGTATGACGATGAGTGGGACCAATGCATTGCTAAACTGCTTCCTTACTCTAGTCAACCCTGGTTCAAACGTCCTTATGCCAGAGCCCTATTTCCCCCTCTATGGTCCAGATGTTCTGATTGCAGGGGGGGAGTCTAGGTTCTATCCTTGTCTCTTTGAACACGAGTTTATCCCTCAAATCGATGTTCTCGAATCTCTAGTTGATGAAAATACAGTAGCAATCCTCTACAATTTCCCGAGCAATCCTACTGGGGCGACGATTACATCAGAGCAAAGAGATGAATTACTCATGTTTGCAAAACGTCATGATCTCTGGATTATCACGGATGAGGTTTACGATAGAATCGTCTACGATGTGGATCATGTGTCGTTTCTTGGTACTGGGTATGATCAGACATTACTGATTAATTCCTTTTCTAAGACGTTCGCGATGACAGGGTGGAGGATTGGATACATTTGTTGCCCGAACCCCGATACAATTCGTCAAATAATCAAGATGCAGTACTATATCACGGCATGTAGCAACGATGCCATGCAATATGCTGTGCTAACCGCTTTTGATGAAGCATCAAATTATCCCGAAGAGATGGCGAAGGAATTCCAAGCTCGGCGTGATTTGATTTGTGAGCGTCTTAATGCGATGCCAGGTGTGTCTTGCCATGTGCCCAAGGGCGCGTTCTACGTTTTCCCTAAGATGGAGATACCTGGTTTGACTTCAGAAGAACTTGCAATCGAACTCTTGCATGGAGGTGTCCTCGCTTCACCTGGTTCCGCTTTTGGTGAAAGTGGAGAGGGGCATATCCGCTTTGCATACACCATCTCGCGCGATGATATCTCCGCGGGCATGGACAAGGTCGAGGCTGTCCTTCGTCGCCTGCGAGGGGAGTGAGATGTCATTCAGCGTAGAGATTACTCGCTTCGTTGTTGCTCTTTCCATATCTTGGTTCGTGACTCGGATTCCTCTTTTCCTACTTCCTCGAATTGCTTTGCACGAATTGCCTCTTGTGGACCACCCCACACCCCCACCTGTTGATGAGGCACTAATCCTTCAGTTGCTTAGAGTTCGACGAGCATATTGGGCTTCGATTCCTATTGGCCTAGTTCCTATTGCTCTTGGACTGTTGATGATTATCCAATCGCCATCTTCGTTTGGTTTTGGGTTGATTGTAGGAGCATCTTGGGTCCTTATTGCACGTATTACGCCATTTACACTTAATCCGACAGGGCGCTACCCTTACGCGATGGGGCTTATTCATGAATTGAATCAAATCCGACTTGAACCGACGCCCTGTTGTGCAGATTCTTTTCCAATTTGGGAAATCGACGGTGTTAGATGCGCTTCGTGTCATGGACTTCTCCTTGCTGAATCTCGACCAGATATTGGTCGACGCCGTTCGGACAAATTCCTACTCGGTGTTATGCGCGTAATCCTTCTTGATGGACGTCCGTTTACCGATGCCGCTGAAGAGGAATAATCACTCCTTTCCCTTCCTTCGTGCTTCCAATCTTTCTACAACTTGTGAAGCAACCCATCCCGATAATCCTCCTATTGGGACTTCAGGTAGGAGGCCTTCGTTCGTTTTTGATTCAGCATCTATTGATTCAGAAATTTCTTCTGACGGTGTGAACATGTCAAAATCGTAGTTAGAGGTAATTTCCTCTTTATCTTCTATTTGAGTGTCGATTTCAATAAGACGGTTGGCGGGATCCTGCATCCACCTAGGAACTGCAATAGCTCCTCCGCCAAGCACAGTAATGGTAGTAAAAGTTGCAATTGGGAGAACTGATAGGGCGACGAGCATATCGATGAAGGATGATTCTGGAACTGTGGCTTCGACGGGTAATAGAGATTCAATCAAACGTTTCTCAACAGCGAGAGATTGCCAGTTTTCCATATCAATTCCAAGCCAATTGAAGGAGATTCCAATCAGGACGCGAACGATTAGCCAGAGTATGAGAACAGGGAGGGTCCACGTTAGTTTTGTCACCCTCTCCATTAACATGCGTAGCGTTGACGCGGCGCCGACAAATCGACCTGCATACAAGGGGTAAATCCGGAACCCTGCCATCAGGCCAATGAAATAGACCATTATTCCAAATTCGAACAGATGCCCGTCAGCAATCATACTCTCAGGGACGTATTGCATCGCGATTACTGGAATCAATACGAGTATGACCTGCATGGGTGCCGCAAGAATCTGCAGACCCCCGTGCACTTCCAGTAGCCCTCGACGACGTGTCTGGACTTGTTCATGGACAATTCGAATCATGCGGCCGAACGGACTTGTTCGAAGTCGCTCTCTGGCTGAATCTACTGCCTCAGAGTTACGATATCGATTACTCAACCTAAGTTGGGCAAGCCAACCGCCTGAGTTTGCTACTGCTAGGGGCATGAAACCCCCGGCAACAAGTGCTAGAATAAACGAGATAATACCATAGGCGAGCGCTGCCGACAGAATCCAAGGCATCAGTTCTAGCTGGACTGACAACGTTAGTCCCTCTTCGGTATTGATTTCTACGAGATATGTAATTGAGAACGCGACGGCAGGGGCGATTAAGACCTGTCCCCCGATAATCATGGTGAGCCAGATCCGGGCAAAGAGTGATCGGACGACTGTCACGGAGGTTCACGTGTAACCTCTCGACCTAAGTGATTACTGATGTCGAGGACATGAAGGTGAGTTTCAGACATCTTTTGCTGAAAGCGGCCGTTGTTGAGACGCTCGGGTTCGCCTCAACCTTATTATCGCGCCACGACTGCGTTGACTGTTGGTGTCTATGGGTCGCTTGAGTGCATTTCTGTTGGTCATCACTTTGGTTGCTATGTCTGCAGGGCCTTTGCTTGCCCCGCCATCGCCTTCTAATTCTCCAATGGAAACCTTCGATACGTCGGGCCGTGCACTAGTTGATTTCACTGTAAGTGACATCAGCTTTGGAAATGCGTCATCTTCAGCAAGCACGTTTACACAGCCGGATGGTTCCAGTGTCGATTACATCTATGTGCGCGAGACAATTGCTCTCTCCTTTGAGTTTCGAAATGCTGGCACTCGTCTAGACCCTGCCTCTGCTGTTGGTACGATGGAAGTCTGGCATCCGATTGGTTTCGTTGTTGAATCATGGTCAGTGAATCTCTCTCTTGCGGGTGGGCAATCTACCATCGAGTCTGTGGATTGGACTCCTATGGCAGCCCATAGCCACCTCTCGGATGATGGGACACTTGGTGGAGGATACATACTTCGTGGCAGTGTTGACGCAGGGGTACTCGATGGCAATGAGGTCAACGATGTCTATGATGAGAACATCATCGTTGCCCTCTACCACGATCGTGTCGAGAACTCACTATGTGGCGATGTAGATGGCGACGGCTCCGTTGATTGCCCAAATGCTCTTTCGGTCCCCATGTGGGTTGGCGCAGGTTACGATGTGGGTAACGACTTCTCAATAAAGGACGAGGGGCAGTTCCAGATGCTTTCCTCTTCGACCTCTGCGGAGGGAAACCGTCACCTCCAGATTGCTGGTGATTCGGGCGTATACATTAGCAGTCGTAATGATCGAATGTGGTGGGCATGGCCAGATGCAAATCAAAACTGTAACGATGGATTCGATGCTCTTGGATATGGGCAAAATGATGGCACTCTATCAACGGCTTATGGCATATACATCTGCACGGTTCAAGTCAAAGGTTTCGACTTCGTATCTTTGCAGGCACGCGTTCAAGCTTGGGGCACTATGGGTCAAGGTGACGAACTCTCCCTTGAAGCTAATACTGGCCTCTCTCAAGAGCGTCTCAATCTTTCTGAAGCAACGATTGGCGCAACATCTGCTGATTGGACTCCTGTGATTTGGAACATGACTGATGTATTTCCTAATTCCAATTATGGCCTAGCATTCCATTTCAGCTCAGATAACAACGATGCGACACAAGGTATTCATGTGGATGATCTCATGCTTTTCGGTGTCGAACGCGTCGAAGAGTACACAATCGATCTGGATTGTGATGAACCTGTGAATGGTGTTTTCAACGTCATACCCGCAGACCCAAGTCCACCCTCAATTCGCTGCACTTTGACGAACAATGGTTACCGTACTGTTTCTCCAACTATTCACAGTAAGGTGGACAATTCCTCTTGGATGTCCCAGTATCCAATTAGAATCGATTCGACAGACCCATTGGATCATGATAATACCGTGACGATGATGCCAGTAGATGCGGGCAATACGTCTGAGTTCTGGGTGAATCTATCGGTCCCTGCAGGTTCAAATGTTGAGACCGTCAACTGGTCAGTCTGGCTCAACGATTCAGTGAATGCTCAGAACAAGGGACAACGTCACTTCGATGTTAATGTGATATCGTCTTACTCGGCGAGTTTCCGTCAAGCGAATATTGTGACGCCTGCGTTGACTCTTCCGCCTACAGCGACAGGAAACGTAACTATGCGTTTGCAAAATACTGGAAATGAGGATGTTGGATGGACCTTCGGAGCATACTTCAATGATCCTCTATGGTCTGAATCAAATCTCAAATGGTTCGATTCCGCTGGTGCGCCGGCAACTAGTATCATGGTAGCGCGGGGTGCAACTGTTGATGTTATCGCGCAGTTCACTGCCCCAGATAATGCCGTCCCTGGGCCAGTTGAAATCACCTTATTGACAAATGCGGTTCCCCCTGCGAGCGCGCAAGCGACATGGTCGATTCAGATTGAAGTCCCGTCTGTGACTGATCTGAGTATTTCTGCGATTTCGGCTGACATCACGGCTCCATCCAATGGCCAGATGGTTCAGGTCGAGATGACTCTCGTGAATAACGGCAACAGTGATGAAAACTACAACCTCAGCCTTCTCTCAAACAACCTACTCGGTGCGAGTTTGTCCATTGTATCTACTGGTTTACTCGATGCTTTTGGAGGCGATACGACAGTGTACCTGATCCTACCTATGCCGACAGGTCTTCGCCCTGATATCTACCTCATTGATGTGATAGCGACCTCAGAGTCGGATTCGAATTACGCTGTAGTGCAACAGATTCGTCTTACTGTGCCTCCCACCTACCAACTAGAAGTCGAAGACCTTGATATGAGTGGTCAGACCTTCTCTCCAGGGGATTCCTGCCGCACAGGTAAGTGGGAGGTTACAAACATCGGCAATATGGATGACCGATTCTCTATTGCAGTCGATCACCCCAACACTATCACCGTCGAACTTCGTGACATGAATGGTCAACCTTTGTCACCTGCAGAGACGCCTGTTGTTGCACCCGGTAGTTCTTACAATGTGACTTTCTGTTACGCTTTCGTTGATGGCACGAGTGGTTCTCAGACGCTGTCCTTGACTGGGACATCAATCAATTATGACGGGCCCGGAGATGCTCCTTCAGATACTGGTTCTGCCGTGTTTGATGTTGGAACACAGGGTTGGATCAATGTAGTTGGCCAAGGGCCTATGGTAATCGATAGTGCATTCCAGACCGAGACTCTCACGTTTGAACTTCATAATCGGCATCCAACTGTGTCTCAGCAAATTCGTCTAGATATCAGTGCGAATGAGATGACTGCTTACGGATTCAATCCACGCATTGTTGAGGCAGACCGTGAATTCCAACTTGGCCCCGACCAGCGGCGTATTGTTACTGTTGAATTAGACCCCTCTGAGGTCGCTCTTCTCAATTTACCTGAAGCACAGATTACACGTAACTTCACACTTGAGATAGATGCCGACCTCGACACAGTCGAATACCTTCAGGAAATCACGTTCGTACGTATGCAATCAGATGCCGAGGAAACATCTTCTGGATCGAGCATCGTCGGCATACTAGGGGTTATTTTCGGCGTTCTTGTCGTCATTGCTCTTCTCGTGGTCTTTGTTCGAATTATTATGGGGACGCAGCAGATTGAGGATGAGGTTGTCAGCCTCGCAGATTATCAGTCATCCCTTGAGAACAAGTACCGTGAAATCGCACCTGCTCCTGAGATTATGTCTGCTCCTACTATGGCGCCCGTAGAAGAGTCATTTAGTGCGCCTCCTGCACCTGTAGAAACAATTCAGGCACCTGCTCCCGAAGTTTCCGCTCCGTCTGGACCACCTCTCCCAGAAGGTGGGCTACCAGATGGCTGGACAATGGAGCAATGGCAGCATTATGGTCAACAGTGGTTGGATAATCAGGGCCCCTGAGTAGCCTCACTGGTTTCCCGTGCCCTTAAGGGTCAATGCTTGGTCGGCGGGACGTCGGATGGAGCGATAATCATGCAGTCAGGACAGCAACCAATCTTCATTCTCAAGGAAGGGACGACCCGCAGTCGTGGGAAG
>JAZADD010000096.1:0-20828 GCA_036124005.1 Thermoplasmatota archaeon | reverse complement strand
AACGATCCAGACGAGTTCCCAACCGATGGCACTCAATGGGAGGATGCTGATGGAGACGGGCATGGAGACAACGCTAGTGGATTTGAGGGGGACCAGTTCCCTACAGACCCTACTCAGTGGTCTGATAGCGATGGTGACGGATATGGTGACAACGCTTCTGGGAACAATGCAGATGTCTTCCCTGAAGACAGTACTCAATGGGCAGATCGAGACGGAGACGGCTATGGCGATAACCGTGGAGGAAACAATGGCGATGCCTTCCCAGATGACTCGACTCAGTGGAGCGATGCTGATGGCGATGGGTATGGCGATAATCCAAGTGGAAATGATCCAGACAGTTTCCCGAATGACGGTACTCAATGGGCAGATGCGGATGGTGATGGCTATGGTGACAACCCCAATGGCAATGATGCTGATGCGTTCCCATCCGATTCCTCGCAGTGGTCCGATCAGGATGGTGACGGATATGGTGACAATCCGACAGGTACTAACCCTGACGATTGTCCCAACACGCCCTCAAATGCCCGGCCAGTGAATTCCGATGGTTGTCACGAATCTGAACTTGACACCGATGAAGATGGTGTGACGGACGACATTGACATTTGTCCACAGACACCTTCTGCAGAAGTTGCGGATAATACTGGTTGTTCGCCATCCCAGCGAGACACAGATGGTGACAGTATCAAGGATAACCTCGACAAGTGCCCTGGAACTCCAGCTAATGATCCGGCAGATCAGGATGGTTGTGGACAGAGCCAGATTGATGATGATGGAGACGGTGTCATGAACGACGCCGATAACTGCCCCTCGACCGATGCGGGCCTCGTTGTGGATTCCTTTGGTTGCGCTTCCAATCAACTTGATTCCGATGGTGATGGTGTTACAGACGATCTCGATAAGTGTGCAGCTACCAGTTCCTCAGCTTTTGTGGATGAAGATGGTTGTGCTGACTCACAGAAGGATACTGATAGTGATGGGTTGACTGACGACAAGGACCTCTGTCCAGATAGTAACTCGTCTGAGACTGTTGACGTCAATGGATGCGCAGATTCTCAGAAGGACTCAGATATGGATTCGGTGAACGATGCTGATGATGACTGTCCTGGGACACCAGGAATAGAGGTCGCAGATGAGCTTGGTTGTTCACCATCACAGAAAGATACTGATGACGATGGTGTGAACAACGCTCTCGATAAATGTCCTCAAACGCTTGATGGTGCACCTGTGAACTCCGCGGGTTGTGCGAACTATGAACGTGACACCGATGGTGATGGGGTTAATGATGACAAGGACTTGTGCCCTTCCACCTTAATCTCAGAATCAGCAGATTTGCTTGGTTGTGGCCCCTCTCAGAAGGATACTGATGGGGATGGAGTCAAAGATTCCATGGATGATTGTCCCGGAACTGCATCTGCTTCAGAAGTGGATGATGTTGGATGTTCCATTACTCAACGTGATTCCGATGGTGATGGTGTAAACGACAGTGATGACGCTTTCCCGAATGATCCGAATGAATCCTCGGATCGTGATGGGGATGGAGTTGGTGATGTAATGGATGCCTATCCAGATAATCCTGAAGCAAGCCTTGAAGGCGAACTCGATTCACCGATGGGGCTCATCATTATCCTTGTAATGGTAACGTTACTCGTCCTTGCAGTGGGGGGTGTCCTCCTCATCCGCTTTGGCGGAAATAACGGCGCCGTTGCTTCCGGTTTGGTCATGGATGGTAATGTTCTGCAAGGAGACGACATAGGTTCCGATATCAGCGCCATTCAATCGAGTCAACCCGAGCAATTTGTGGATGAGAGCGGAAACCATTGGACAAGAAACCCCGATGGTTCCATGCTATGGTGGAACGGAACAGAATGGCAGCAAGTTGAGTAATTGCTTTCACTCATTCTCACTCTGTCTTGAATCTGGGTTGCTTAACTTACGTAGTAGCTGTTCAATGCTAAAGTTCGGGATTTGTTTTTGTTGTATGTGAGCCAAACCGCTCCAGAGTGTCATATGTGCAATCGTCATTAGGAATGCAACTTCAAGGCCATAATCAGGGAGGTATGGCTCGATAATTCCCAGTAGGGCAAAGTGAAGCATGTAGATAGTTAGGGATAGGCGTCCAGATGGAGCGAGGGATGAATCAACCCATTTTGGCAATCTAATAGATCGGAATAGGTCCCAAATGAACACACTCATCGAGCAAGATACGAGCACAAACCATGGATTTGCAGGGAAGAAGGTCAGTACTCCAGATCCCATTGTTACGGCCCAAGAAACTTCAGTCATCGTGGAGATAATGGCAGTTAGGATGAGTGATCCAAAGGCAATTGAACCGGTTTTTCGAAGTTGTCTTTTCTTTGCAGATTCTTCTAAGAGACCTTCATCGAGGATACTTCCGATTATGAAGTATGTCAACCAAGGGAGTAATGGATAGGTGCCACTTATCCCCACTTTAGTGAACCAATCCAGAACAGACTCCACATGAATCATATCGTTCCATGTGGGTCCCGGTTGTAGGCTAGTCCATGTGGTGTAAATCAACCATGCTAGAATCGCAACGAAGATGGCCCGTAACGTTCGTGCTTTCCGTGGATCTATACCCACGCGAATCGACATAGTATCTCGAATGTAGTATAGTGGAAATATCAGTGTACAGATCCCTAGAAGTGTCAAAATTCCTGGTGATGCGATATCGAATCTTTGTGGGAGCAGTAGTCCAAGAAGAAATTGAAGTCCAATCAGAGAACCCCCACGGGTTAGAGACCAACGCAGAACAGATTCTCCCCTCGCTCTACGGCGGTCTAATCCACGTTGAACCGCCCATCCTGAGATTAGGACAAACATTGGTGCAGCCATACCGCCGATGGAGGCTGAAATCAATGCAATGGGGTGATCAATACTTACAGGCGCTGGCAAGAGGGCGGCGGTGTGGACTTGTACCATGCAGAGAATTGCCAGTCCTCGCATGGCGTCAACATGGACAAAACGCCTTGACATCCCCTCACCCAATCCATGTGTCGATTCGTGATTCTGGTTCCTTTTTGTTTCCGATTGTTAGAGAATTTTGGATTCTGGTGATGAGTTCTTTTGAAAGAACACCACGGTGGTGAATCGTAACCCATGTTTGACCTTTGGTCATGGATTCACCAATATCGACTTCGACAAGGATACCTACAGCATGGTCGATAGTATCCTTCACCTCTTTCCGTCCTGCCCCCAAATCTAGAGCCACCAGCGCAAGTGCAAGGGCATCAATGTCCAATATGTATCCATCAACTTCACAGTGGATTTCTGTTTCGTTTAGTTCAGAATCGAGAAGACCTAGTGAACGGTATAGTGTATATTCTGATTCAAAAATTGAAGAATTAACACCTTGGGAGACTGCCATTTCGATGAATCGTTCCAGTGCGCTTCCGTCGTGTAATGTATCAAGGATTGCGATACTTCCAGATTCAAAATCATCTACGAGTCCTGTCATTTCAAGCAATGCTCCGCCTTGAGCGCACACTAGTTCTTCGAGATCTGATGGCCCGTTACCTCGTAATGTCTCGATGGATTCTACAATCTCGATTGCGTTTCCGATTGCTGAGCCAAGGGGGCGATTCATCGTGGTTAGTATTGCTCGTGTATGTATGCCGCAGTGGGTTGCTGCCGAGACCATCGCTTTTGCGAGGTCGACCGCGTCTTCGCGTTCTGTCATGAAAGCTGCACGTCCATACTTGACATCTAGGACAAGGGCCGAGAGATTTTCAGCCGCCTTCTTCGACACGATGCTACTGGTGATTAGTGGTAGACTAGCAACAGTGCCCGTTACGTCACGAAGAGCATACATTCGGCGATCTGCTGGTACAAGGTCTCCCGTTTGCCCTACCATCGCAATACCAATTTTCGCGATTTGTTCCTGGATTCTATGTGCTGAAAGTTGAACATTGAATCCTGGGATACTTTCCAGTTTGTCGAGTGTTCCTCCTGTGTGTCCCAAGCCCCTTCCAGATATCATTGGGACTTTGAGTCCACAGGCAGCAAGAGCAGGTGCGAGGGGAATCGATACCTTGTCACCTACGCCTCCTGTACTGTGTTTGTCAACGACAAGGTGCCTCCATTCTTCTGGCCAAGTTAGAATCTCCCCACTATGCATCATTTTTGAAGTCAAACGACCTGTATTTTCGGGGTCGAGCCCATGTTCAAAAATCGATTGTAATACTTCGACAACCTCTTCATCAGACCAACGGACTCCATCTCGTGACACCACACCTTGGATTAGGTCATCGATGTCGCTCTCATTGACTCTACCTTGCTGGACGTTCCGAGCAATCTCGGCGCTCCGCATAGTGGAGTCACTCACCGTGCTCTTCCGCGTGTTTTTGCTGGAGTTGTTCTACAGTCCAACCCGCTGCAAGATATGATTGCACTTCCTCATCTGACCAACCAGGGAAGTTGTAGGCATCCAAGCGAGGGGCTCCGAATACGCCATCATCCTTTCCGCTCTTGGCTTCCCGAGCCGTACTGCCTTCAGGACCTACGCTAGTTCCATCGAGAATGATTCTTTGTTTCGGCTGATTCTCTTCGGGTGTACCTCCTTCGGTATGAGGTGAGTCAAAGACGTAGCCTGCATCATCTACGAGGACCTCGTCTACGAATCCATCATCTTTCTTCAATAACATCAGAGCAACGGCCAATCCTAGAGCGATACCAGATATGATTACGAGAGCAAGAAGCGCTTTGGCAGCATTCGATTCTAATGGGTCCTCACGGAGTCCGAAGGCGCCACCTGGATCCTCGTCTTCTTCATCATTTGAATCGCTTGGAGTTGTATTGTCTACTGGAGTAGTGGGTTCGCTACAGCCAAATTCAATGTGGTCATCGTAGCCATCTCCATCTGCATCAATGAGGTTCATCGCAGCAGTATTGGTGATTCCACGTTGTGCTGCGAAGGCTAATTCATCCGGGTCATCGATACAGTCGCCATCAGTGTCCTTTGAGAATGGATCGCTGTCGTGGTTAGATTCCTGTAAATTCGAGAGTCCGTCACCATCCCAGTCTTGAGATTGTTCTGCGAGAGGACTACCATCGACAATTGTGCTTGTCCGGTTCAATCCCCATTTCATCTCATACCAATCCTTCATCCCGTCGCCATCTGTGTCCGTGATGTCGTCTAAACGATTCCAGTCCTCCTCAAATGAAGAGAGGTAGGCACCTGCAATCGTTGCTTCATTGATTACAACCCCCATCTCGCGGTTTCTCAGAGCGCTGTTACTCCCCCAATTGATGCTACTAATCAGGACACTTTCTCCATCGATAATCATCCCCTTGTTGTGTAGTTTAGTGACATCATCTCCTTGTGACATCAGAATTGCAGTAGCATCCGCGCCTAATGTGCGGTTCCAGTCGTTATTGACTAGACTTAGCATGTCACGGTCGTCGAAGGCGTCGTCAGTATAGTAACCGTTCAGTAGGAGACGAATTGTGACATTTCGTTCCAAAGTTGCTCGTTCAAGTGCAGCGATTAGAGGATTGTCTCCATATCCCCAACCCCAGCCATCTTGGAAGTACTGAAGGGAGAGGTCGATTGAATTGTCAGCAGAGTCAATCAGGTCGACAAGTCCGCCGATGCAATCATCGGGACAAGTCAACAGTTTACCGTCAATTGTTCCAGTATGTGTAGTCTCAGCTCCAACTGGTGAAGGAGTTACTTCGAGTAGACGATCAATCGGTGTCGTCCAACCACTAGGTGTTCCATGGCTGGAATCCATCGGGTCAAATGGCTCAATATGGAGGTGGGATGTGTTTTCGTCCCAAATCATCCTTGAAAGGACCAACTGTGCGATATCCTCTGAATCAATGAAAACCGACCAATCACGATTCCCCGGATCTCCATTGAGAGGGAGGCTGCTTGACTTCCAGTTGCCGCTAGAAATCCAGACTGAGGATGCGTCTCGAACTGCTGCCTTGGAGTGGATGTACTTGTATGGGGCCTCTGGCGATGTAGATGAAGGCGGTTCAACCATCCAGAGGACGGTTGCACCAGATGCGTGCAAATCACTTGCAATACCACGACTTACTGCCATGTTGTCATATGAACTGTAGACCCCTCCTTCAAGCAGAACTGTCACCTCTACACCTCGATCGAGTGCGTTTCTGAGAGCACGAGAAAGTTCGTAACTTGTAAATTCATAGAGGTGCACATGGATTTCTGATTCCGCCGCATCAATCCATTCGACTAAATCACCGAGTGCGTGCCCGGGTGAGATAGATGTCGTGACTGTCCCTGTAGTGGAGAATACTCCTCCGTCACAGAATAGGGATGCCCCCATGCGAAGCCAACGAACCTCCCAATCTGCAGCTGAGTCGGTATCCGGAATTGCATCTGGAGTAGCAGCACACCCATCGCCTCGCATCATGATTAGGCCTACAGGGTCTGAACTTGATGGTGGCGTAATCGATGCACCGGACCATCCTTCGATGTTAGGATTCCCATCACCGTAGACTATTGTATCAACGACGACACCAGTTGGTGATACAAGTTGGAATCCTCCGCCTGAATCAGGGAGCCAAGGCATATTGTACATCACCTCATTTCCACTGTAGGCCTCCAGAGCCGCGTCCTCAAGAAGGTGGGCAGGATCTCCGGTGATGATTGCGCTTTCTCCCGGGCCAAGAATCAATCCTCGGAAGGTATCATTCCATGCGGGAGCGTCTTCACGGTGTCGTGAAATCATCCATCCAGACATGTCGAGTGTTTGTGTACCAATATTACGTATCTCAAACCAATCGTGATCGCGTTGAGAGTTGACTTCACCTACCATAATCCGACTGAAGATAACACTCGATGTCCCATCCCATTCATCGGGTATTGGGTTGGCCATACCTGGAGATGGCATTAGAGTAGGCCCCCATCCAAATCGAGGTTCAATTGAGATACAGGTTTGACTGTTTAGCCAATAGACAGTCGAAATCATCGTTCCATCGGGATTCATGAGGCGGATGGTGTCTCCGAAGTTGTCCATGAATGCCTCTTCAGGCCTTAGGACTACATGTTCACCGGGGGCGATAATCATGCTTGTACTGTTCCAAATCTGATTGGGTGTAGCGAGCATACCTGTTCCGTCTTCATCGAGGACATGCCAGCGACTCAAATCAATAGTCTGCGTGCCATTATTCCGTAGTTCAATCCATTCGCCAAGTATGCCAACTGACTCGGAACCAGAGGTGCCGCATTGCACCATGATTTCTGTGATTACGAGATCATTGGATCCAGTATAGGGGTTGTCGAAGGTAGGTGTGGCAGTTCCAGGAGTAGGGGTAGAGGCGTATATCCAAGAGGAACTGGAGGATAAGTTGGCAACCATTGCAGCACCTGGCAAAGTACTTGAGTAGACAATCGAGTCAATTGGGTTGCCCAAGGCATCATGGAGGCTGATTGAACCTGCTGTATTTGAGAGCCAAAAAGCGCTTGGATCTGTTGGACGTATTACCACCCTTTCTCCAGCATCGGGAGTCATGTCAGTTGTTGTCTGCTCATTTAGAGCGAGTGTTGAGCCACTAATGATGGACCATCCTGAGAGGTCCACTTCCGAAGTCCCATTGTTCCAGAGTTCGATAAATTCCCCATTGCCTGCCAATGCAGCAGCGGAGTCGTTACCAAAGGGGTTGGGCAGAATTTCAGTAATTTGAATGTCAACGCTTCCTTGGTTATTACCAGATGTTTGATCTGGATTTGCAGCAGCGGGTGTTTCCTCATTTGACAGTGTCCATCCGTTAACAGGGTCGCCTGCAATCGGTGTCATAGTACGTCCTGCTGGGAGGTTGGTTGCCCAACTTATTGTCTGGACTACCTTCCCCGAGGCATCGATGAGATTGATGGTGTCTCCAAGAGACCGAATAATCTCAACACCTGTGCCGTTCAACTGAATGACACCATACTCTCCTGGACCTAGCCCATGAGGGCTGACAATGGTGCATGAACAGTCTACCAGTGCATCGGTAAGGTCGATGGAACCTCCAGTTCCGGTTCTAATCATGTGGCCAGTAAGTCCTACTCCAGTCGTTTCATCGGAATGTACACGAAGCTCAATCCATTCCCCGTCAGGATAGGGTGCCTCGTTGACAGTCCCATTGACCATAATTTCGTTGATTTTCAAAGAACTTGTTCCGTTGACTGATATCGCATCCGCTTCCCCAGGTGTCGGGAAGAGAGAATCTGTCCAAGTGAGCCCATCCAAACTTCGTACCTTTGAGTGTCCGGCTCTGACTGGAGGATATGTGAGTTCGTCCGTGATTGAACCGTTGGGTGCGAATACTGCCAATTGGTCCCCTCCATTATTCAGGACACCATAGTCTGAGCTACTATTGATTGCAACAACTCTGCGGCTACCGGGTTGGATGTGAGTACTGGTAGGATCGGTTGCATCGAATCCAATCAAGTGTGATTCGTTTAGGCTGATGTTGTTAGAACTACTATCCATGATGTAGTAGTCTAAGAGATCAACTGTTGAGGCTCCAATGTTCTCGAGTTCAAGCCATTCCCCGCCGGGCCAAGATGCGTTGTCTGCTGAGAAGAATGGATCAGCAAGAACTTCTCGTACTCGAATCCCGGTGTCATGATAGGTTGGACCACTACTTCCTCCTCCATTCGTTGCACCTGGTGTCATACTTGCAGATTCTACCCAGTCCGCATTTGGGTTTGAGGAATCCTCGATGAGGGTTGATCCTTCGGTGGGGCGGTTGGTCCAAGTGACAGAATGAACGAGCGAACCACTCGGCGTTTGTAGTTCGACGACTCCATTTGTATTCTTCAGACACATGCCGCATGCCCCCCCATCTCCGTTTCTTGCGAGAATGATGTAGTCGCCCGCAGCTACTGTGAATCCGGTTGCTCCACTGGGGTAGACGATATTGGTAGTCGTCATGGGAAGGGCTCTCTGATAGTGATCGTGTAGAGTCCACGAGGCTAGGTCGACAGCAGTAGTTCCTGCGTTATGGATCTCTACCCATTCTCCTGTGGTCCAGTCACTTGGACCTACAGCATCTGTCTCCGACCCAAAGGCGTTAACGAGAACTTCAGAGATGCATACATCCCCTACACATGCTGAACTTCTCGCCTGTGTATCGGCCTCATCAGTAATGCCGGGGAGAGGATTTAGTCCAAGTCCATAACCAGTCGTTGTCGATGCGACAAAGAGTACTGTCAGGAGAATTGCAGCGAGACATGATGCTCGGTGTGTGGTCATCATTTGAACGAAGTCCCAGTCGGGTCTTTAGGCTGATGCAAGGATTTTGTTTTCAAATGAAGCCAAAACCATCGAACTGCTGGCCAAATGTGTAAATCATTATCGGAACGAGAATAATCCCCATGCCGTGCGAACGACGGATGCCAATTCTTGGCGGCATCAGTCCCATTAGAGTCCCTATGACGAGTACTCCGAGTCCGATGAAACCTGTACTAAACCAGACAAGGCCACTGACAAACAGAATCACCGAGAGTACCATCGTTCGCAAGGGAATAAGTTCGTGAAGTTTGAGCATCCCCTTCGCGAGTTTGATCATGACGGGCACTGAGAATAGACCCGCGAAGATTGTGATTGCCACTAGTCGGACAAAGTCCGATGGTGGCTCAAGAGTACCCCATATGTCAATTGGATAAATCATGTTGAGCGCGAGTGCGGCACCTGAACGCGGCCGTCCAACCATGTACAGAAATCCGAGAACCATCACAGTAACTGCGGTATTGACTGAAGATAGCACAGCGATTACCTCAAGATCTTGTTTGGAAACTTCCTCCACTTCATCGAAGTCTTCTGGTGTTTCTTGCGCTAGTGCAATCAAAGCCTCAAAATCGGTAATTTCTTCTTCATCTTTGGACGCAGAAAATTCTACTTCATCTTCAATATCTACATCTCGCTCTTTAGTTTCGAAGGCCTCATCATCGTCTATTGGCGCTCCAACTTCTTCCATAAACAGGCGACGTCGCTCGGCAAGCATCTCTTCGGGGGACATGTCGCGTGATGAGGGAGAATATTCGAAGTCAGCAGGAACGAAGTTCGGATCACGCAGACGTCCGGTGATGTTTCGGATTGACATCACTACAACAGTTGCTTGTGCAGCGGTCATCCCAGGGAGGATAGCCATGACTGAGGATACGACTGCGGAAAGGAAGGTTGGTACTGCAAGCGGTTTCATAGCGGGGAGCTCCCAATTCGGTTCTTGTTTTGGCATCTCAGAGGTCGTCACGTAGATGTCAATTAGATTGGCGATACCAAAAAGGCCCGCAAGGCTTGGCATCAGTAGTGTCGCAGACGGCATGCCTACCGGTGAACGAGCAGGGAGCTCAAACACAGCCCATCCATACATACCAGCAAGTAAGAAGAAAGCTGTTGCAACCAAAATTCCAGCCTTTCTTGAGGAACTCCCAAAGCGTAAGTCAATCGCATTCCATTCCCGTTCATATCGGAAGGCAAAGATTGGGATTGACACACGAATGGGCCGTGGCAGTGGTATTCTCATCCAAGAAGTAATCTTCTGTAGAAATGTGGGCCATGGGAGACGCGTGGTCTCTGTCATCAGAAGGAAACTTGAGATGCTAAGCAAGAGCCAAGGAAGAATATCACGGCTGCCCTCAAACCAGTTTAGTCCGGGGTTGTCACCAAATAGGAGCCTAGCGACAACAAGGAGTGGGATTGCCATTATCATGCCCATCTGCGATCCACGCGCAGAGTATGCCACTCCTTGTGCAGCTTGACCAGTAACTAACATTCGATGGCCAGGCAATAGGGCCAATGCCATGTTGTCATCAGGTGCACCTACCAATGCGCTAGGGATGTAGTTCAGGAAGGTATGTACCGTCCCACAGGAGACAATCATTCCTGCAACGAGGTCGAGTGGGAGTCCGAGACCCACAGCAATTGGAGTGAGTGAGACCGCAATTAGAGCCACGTTATTGACGTGGAATCCTGGGATTAAGCCCGTGAATGTGCCGAGAATTGCCCCTGCGCCAAAGGCTACGAAGAGCCAGAATAGGTCTGCAAAGTAGGTCTCGAGCATATGGCTCACTCCTATGCTGCCCAAGTTTGTTCATGCCCACGGATGTCTAAGCACACCCAAGCACTACTGGTGCCACCCATGTCATTCTCAAGGATGAGTCGGCCACGCCAGTCCAAGGTGGGGGCCTCTTCTCCAAATTGACTTGCTTCTGTTCCATCGCCAAGCAAGCAGATGCTTCGATCAGTTCCCGCCTGTCGAAGAATTTGAGTTGTACCATTGTCTTGTGCCTCGATAATTCCCTGGATTTTCACAATTTTGTTCTCTTCCCAACGCCAGTCTGCGTAGGTTTCGCCCCAAGTTAGTGTGGCGTAGCCGGGTGTAGGTCCTGTTAGGTTAATCTCTGAGATGCGGAGGATGACACGGGCATCTTCAACGTCCCAAACTACGGTGCCAATCATCCGAACTGCTTGACCGGCCTCAATGCATTTTGATCTCTCGCCCGAGAGTTCAATTCTGAGCTTAATCATCCCGCCCGTCCATTCAGGTGCGTCTTGCACATACCCCTTGAGGTAGTCTGGACAGATTGGATTGGAAATCCATCCTTCAATTGTGTGAGACGAATTCGCGTAAAGGAATGGATCCAACGCGATGTAGTCCAATGGAATCACGCCATCGGTGGGGATATCTGGTTCTGGTTGGTCACCTAAATCAATCATCATGCAGATTGTTGCCTTACTGTTGCTCCATTGTAACCGTCCAGTCCAATTATTACGGTATTCATCTAACGGTGGCACTCCATTGTTATCCATAATCGCGCACAATGCATCATCTGCGGTTGGCCCTCTAAGCATCAAATCGTCACCCTCCATCTGAAGAGTTCCGTCAATAGTGACTAATTTGCCCACATCATAGGACAGACTCATCGCATTGGCCGACCACCGTAACTGAACTGGTCCAGCCTCATGGATTACCTGAAGAGTGGAAGATTGTGAGAACATTTGATACCGCAGATTTCTCGAGTCAAATAGAACCCATCCAGTGAGGCGAACCTTACTACCTGCCTCATAGTTATCCATCACTCGTCCTTCCAAACGTACGTAGAGCATGTGATCGGCATTGGAGTATGATGGATTGTCTTGTAGGTAGAAGGATTGACGGGTGATGTTAGGTGCGATTGATTTGCCAACGTAAGCCTCGACAGTGATTGATTCTCCATCAAATGCAAGAGGGTCTCGTGCTAGTTCAGATAGGCTAGTCCAAGTGGGGATTACATCGGCACCCGCCTTTGCGTAAACTGCACCCCTACCACTTGATTGTAGCCAAATACTACCATTCCACTCAACGATTTCACCCTCAACATAGACGATTGAACCGATTGCGGGGATGTTGGATTCGTTGATGTATCCGTTCTTGACCCAACGAACCTCTGCAACGGTATAGCCATCGTCCTTATCCATCACTTGCATGTCGATACGATCATCGCCGTCTCCATAGGGGTCACGAATCCATGATGTTAGGATTCCTTCGACTTTCACTGTCTCTCGAGGATACTCAGGTAGATCCTCAATAGGAACAAGATCTGGTTCTCTTACCACTGCGTAGAAGTTCATCGTCATCACGAGCAGAAGAGATGTCAGGAACATCACCCACATGCGAGCCATGTTTCCGGTTCAGGATGAACGACGGCATGAATGTGTTGAACCAAGCAAGTTTGCCGACGATTCTATTTCATTCAACGTGTTGTGCATGTTCATGAGCGGCCCGCGTAGATACATGGTGGCCGTTCTGTGCCTTGTTTTGATGTGTTCAGCAAATACGCTGACCCCCCTAGAACCGATTCTCCAAACCGAATTCGTGGAAGGTGATACTGACCCCGTGCGTAACGAGATACTTTCTACTGTGCCAATTTGGGAGGTAGGTGACCAGTGGACCTACACCGTAATGCTGGATGCTATTAGTCTCGTGGAGGATGCGGAGGATCTCGAGGGGGCTTCTTTGGATATTCTCACGGGGACGGCTACGCGAACGGTTATTTCCATCACAGATGGTACCGATTATGGCTTCAATGAGCCATTGTATCGTGTTAGTACTATCATGTTCGCTCAGGGGCAAGGTGTATTCCCTGCTCCAGCTATTGGCGCGGTCGAAGGTATACTCCAGATTTCAATGGCTGAAGAAATGTTAGTGCGTGTCTCTGATCTTGGTATTACGAATATAGCTCGTAGTATTGATATTGGATTTGATTCGGTATTGTATATCGATATTGCTTCTGTTCAGGAGTATATTTCATACACGCCTGTTTACGAGATTTACGATTTCCCTATACGTTCGGAGGATGTACATCTTATCTCATTAGAGAGGGAAATAACATACACGGGGGAAGGTCAAGTCAGTTTTCCAGAAGACCCGCAAATCAACAATACTGAACGTTCGGTGGGCCCTGTATCTATCATTGAATCAGAATTACTGAGTTTCCCGTGTGAAGGCGGAGGCATCGCAATCGTTGAACGTGCGGATGATGGGGTAGTAATTGAGCAACGACATTACTGTCCCTCTATTCGTAATGATGTGTATTGGAAGTCTGATGATATTGGCTTGAATGGAGTCAAGGGCGAGTTCCATTTGATCTCCCACATTCCTGGAGTTGACCTCAGTTCTTCTCCTGATGCCCCTGTAGTCACCGTAGTTCTAGACGATGATGATGTCCCTCTTGATGGATCAATCAATATCACGGTTGACGTTGTTGATGTCGATGGTTCTCCAGCAGTTGGAGATGTACATCTTTATCGTGGCCTAGGCCATGAGACAGTCACATTGTCATCTGGGCAAGCGATTTACAATGTCACATCTGGAAATAGCACGGATGATACGATAACAATTGATGATTGGGCGAGTCATGGATTCGTTGTATGCTATGATCATGACCCTGATGCTAACACATTTCGTGCCTGCGGTGTCGCGACAGTGACTATCCAAGGTTCGGCTATTGGCCAAGTAATCCGTGAACAGTTAATCTCAGATGTCTCCATCCTCATCGATGACATCAGTAGTACGGGACAGAAGGCCCACCGGACGATCAGATTCTGATGATTTTCCTCGAAGACGCCGATCAGTTTCAACAATACGTTCCGCGACTTCATCGATTATCTCCTCATTTACGAGGTTGTAGGCGCGCCATCCAATCCATCCAATCCCTGTTAATAGGACGATTGTAATCAATGCCCCAAAGAAAAGGACACTTGCTCCGGTTCCTCCGCTAACTTGGGTGCCTCGTTGATCTTCTAGTGAATATGTCCAATCAGTCAACTGAAGTGTCGCTAAGAGTTCGCCGTATTCTCTGAATTCACTGCGAACTATGTATCCTTCTTCATCAAGCCAATACGTATTGTTTCGGAAGCCACCGGCTTCTAGAATTTCAACTCGTGTTGCTTCTTCTTTGATGTCCGCATTTTCTCCGAGATAGACATTCACCTCGTCCATTACTGCCCAAGACCAAGTAGAAATTTCAGAAATTGACTGTATCTCAGTTTCATTCCAAACGCCTCCGTTAGAGCGCGTCCGTTGATTATATTCTCGATCCACATTCTCCTCTGTAGTCCATGTATCTCCAATGCGGAAGGTCTCTGGCCAATCCCCTGAATAGGTGGCATTATTCCATTGTACTACTTCGATTTCTACCGTATTGTTTTCTGGTCCGACAGTAAAGGAGATTACATAATTCCAGATATATTTGCAGTCTGAAAACGCAGGAACGATTCCTACTCTGTCCACTGGTTCCCAGCATTCGACGTTCATTTGAATGGTGATATTGAGTAAATCGGATTCAAACATAGTTGAACCATTTTCCCACACGGTCTCCATAACGATTCTATGACTTTGCTGAGCATATCCGCAGTTCCCATCCCAAGCTGAGCGTGTACATTCTCTTTCACTTCCATATACAGTTGTCAATCGCTCTCCATCTGTTTTGTCCACAGAAATCGGCTTAGTGCCATTAAAAACAAAGTTCTCAAAATTTCTAATTGCGAAAGTATCGTACCCCATATATTCGAACCGATCTCCATCAGTCCATTTTGGTGTTACAACTTCTGCATTTACGATTGGCGTGAAGGCTAAGGTGGCCATTAGTGAGCAGAGAAGGACACCAACCATTGCCCTCTTCATAGTTGCGAGATACATCATCACGACTTGATACCAGCGATGTGAGGGTCAGTTTTGCGCGGGTTTCATTTGGGGGTCTTGAGTCGCAGCAACTACATGGGTTCTAGCCAACAGCACATCCTTCGGTTCATCATGTTCCTGACTATTGCTGTGATGCTCACTCCCATCGCAGCACCCATGGCCATGGAATCAACTACAGACTCTCATGCTGGAGAGAAGCCTTGGTGGGAGACCACGAATATGGATCAAGACCGTGACCGAATCCACGATGCAGTGTGGATGGCAGTCGCTGGAATGAGTGGTGGAGATTGGGTGGATGAGGATGGCCGAATCGGCGTCATTGTCGATTTCGACCATACACCTACAGTAGAGGACGAAACTCTTCTCTCAGAATCTGTTGATATTGTCATCTCATGGCGCTACCACCTCATCGATTCTATCGCAGGGAGAATCGCAGTTGGAGATCTCTTCGATGTACTCGATGTTCCTGGTGTCGTTTTCGTAGAACTCGATGGCCGACTTGAGGTTCAGATGGAGGATGTAGTGCCTTATCATGGTGTAGATACCGTTTGGGAGGATACAGGTTACACTGGCACAGGTTCCGTAGTTGCAATCATTGATACAGGAATTGATTCGGATCATGCAGGCCTCGATGATCTTGATGATAATAATGAGACAGATGACCCTAAGGTAATCGCTTTCTACGATCCGGTAAACACACCTGAACTCACGAATGGTACCGAGGTCAAGGCCTACGATGATCAGGGTCATGGGACGCATTGTGCAGGAATTACAGCCGGCACAGGTGCACCTGAAATGGTCCATGTTGGAGTTGCTCCTCAAGCCCAACTCGTGGGAGTGAAGGTCCTAGATGGGGGGGGTTCTGGTTCGTTTTCTACTGTAATGGCAGGTATGGAGTGGACTGTAGACAAGAAACATGTGTTCAACATACGCGCTGCGAGTATGAGCCTTGGTGGCCCAGGTGCTATTGAGTGGACTTCTTCGGAGGAAGAATCTGTCAACCGCATGGGCAATCGCATGATGGCCGAGGGAATTGCCCTGTTCATCGCTGCAGGAAATAACGCCGTATCTGCTCAGATTGGTACTCCCGGATCAGCTGAGGATGTAATCACGGTCGGCTCCCTCGACAAGAGTGGAGCAATTGCAGTTTATTCAAGTCAAGGCCCGACTGAGGAGGGTCGAATCAAGCCTAACATCGCTTTCATTGGTTCCAGTGTTATGGCGCCAGATTACAACACCGGTACGGGTTATACTTCGAAGTCAGGTACTAGTATGGCGACCCCTGGTGCTGCGGGTCTTGCGGCTCTAATGTATCAGGCCAATCCCGACATATCGCCGTTTGATGTAAGAAATATCATGCAGGAGACCGCAATTTACCGCCCTTGTCACTATATGTTTGCAAACGAACCATGTGCAGATGACCTGATTCCCAAGAATCGTCAGAATAACGTCTACGGCCATGGGGAGACACGTTCCCCAGAGTCAGTTGCTGAAGCGGCGAATTACGTCTATGGTCTTGATATGAGCATGAATATCTCGCTTCTATCCGAACCGACAACAGACAACAAGGTCCATGTCGGCCCCGGCGAGGGAATCGACTACGAATTGTCCGGGGAACCCGTTGAGGTCCAATGGCGGACGTGGGATATGCGGGACACGTGGATGGACATCGTAGAGCATGACTTAGGCGAGGAAGAAGTTACAATCACCCATACAATGTTGGTGGATCGATTGACTGAACTCCCTGAAGTTGAAATTGAGGGCAATCACACAATCCTTCTCCGTTCCATCCGTGGTCCTAACGCGTCATCCAACATGGTAACCCACATCCATGTCATGGGGTCTGAGCCTCTAATTGAGATAGAGGAGGGATCAACGGGTATGGTTGCTGCACTTTCCTTTGTCATTCTCCTCTTGGCAGGAATCATCGGCCTCCTCATGGTTATTCTCTACCGGAATTCGACATTAGATCCGGGGCATCGCCTTGGTGGTGCCACTACTCATGTCCCTGAGGCGACTATTCTGACTAATCCATCTTCATCAGATGCGGATTTAGTATCTTCTTTCAATGCTAAAATTTCCTCTTCATCTGAAGAAATGGTGGTAGATTATGCATTGATGACAGTCGCAGAACTCAAGGCCATTCTGAAATCCAAAGACATGTCTACCTCTGGCCGTAAGGCGGAATTGATTGAGCGTCTTACTGACGAGTAGTAACATGGCCATCGACTTTGGGGCAGTTTTGCTTTCTGCAGTTATGGCAGGAGCAGTCGCTATTGCTGCAACACTCGTGATTGAGCGATGGGGCGGCGCCCTTGGTAGTCTTGTTGCTATACCTACAACGATTGTTCCTGCAGCTATTGGAATATGGCACGGTAGTTCTACTGTAGAGGCTCACGCCAACGCGATGTCGATGGTTCCCATAGGGATGTTGCTCAACATCCTTTTCCTTGGGTCTTGGCGGGTGCTTCCTCCTCGATTGGAACATCGGTGGTCAGGGCGTCCACTTGTCATTTTGGTTGCAGTACTCTCGGTTGGAGTTTGGTTAATTGCAGCAGGTATATCGACAACGATCGTCTCAACAACTCTTACTTCGATAGCCCCGCTCTGGATAGGTTCTTTCGCCACATTGTTGGGTTTCAGCATCGGTCTTCGAGCGCTTAAGGATGCACCAAAAGCGCCGCCAGGACGTAACGAGGTACATCCTTTCTCAGTTTTGATGAGGGGTGTCGCTGCAGCGATTGCGATCGGCCTTTCCGTGTTCATCGCAGGCCTAGGCCTTCCATTCATTAGTGGGGTAGTATCGGTTTTTCCCGCAATTTTCCTAACCACAATGGTTAGTTTGTGGATAGCACAGGGTTCCGAGGTCCCAGTAGGTGCCGCAGGTCCGATGATGCTAGGTGCGACTAGTGTATCCGTTTACAGTCTAATTTCTATTGTTTCCTTCCCAGATTATGGCCCTTGGTTCGGGTCAGCAATCGCATGGTTTGGGTCAGTGATTCTCTACAGTTTACCTATCGGATTCTGGACCAGCCGGCAAATCCTTCGGGGAGCAAACGATTGAATCATTTGTCTATCTCTTCGCGTAGCATGGGGCCGCGTGGGGATGAGGTAGAGGCCCGCGCCGCGAAGGTTCGCGTGATTCGAGATCCGCTCCACGGCGATATTCGAATTCCCGACGAAGTCAAGTCCCTCATTGACACTTCGACGTTCCAGCGTTTGCACCGGGTTAAGCAGCTTTCAACTTGCGATTTAGTGTTCCCTGGAGCTACACATTCGAGATTCGCACATTCTCTCGGGGCGTACCATCTTTCTACCCAACTTCTTGATCGATTGCGCGATTTACATCCTGGCATCATATCAGATGAGGATGCAAAATTGGTCGGTTATGCTGTACTTCTGCATGACATTGGTCACCCCCCGTTCTCACATATGTTGGAGGATCGCGAAATCTTCCGTACCTTCCGGGGGCACGAGGAATGGGGTCGGTTAATCCTTGAGAATCCAAATAATGATCTTCGTCAGGCTCTAGTGAATTTAGTCGGTGAACGTGGGATATCTCGGTTGATGGATATCTATGCGGGCCGAGTGCACCCTATCGCCCTCCATGAGATTGTCAGTAGTCAATTAGATGTGGATAGACTGGATTACCTTCTACGTGATCAACATCATTCAGGTGCAGATGTTGGGACCTTTGATGTCCAACGTATCTTCCGTGCCTTGCGGATTGCTGAGGATGGCTCACTTCGTCTTCGTCCTGAGGGAGTGCCTGCCGTTGAATCATATTTGCTCACACGCTTACACATGTATGACCTGGTCTACTTCCATAAGATGAATATCCTCACATCGCAGTATCACAAACTCCTCCTACGTAGGGCGAGAGAATTGGCGTCTAAGGGTGATTTGGCTTTGGATCAATCCATGGAAGCCATGTTACTCGATGAGAACCTCAGTACAGAGGATTACTTGCGTCTAGACGATGGTGTTGTTTCAACTGCCGTCGGCTCGTGGAATGGTCATCATGACCCCGTTCTTTCTCATTGGGTCAATCGTCTCCTGTCACGTGATTCCTTCCACAAGAGATTACGAATTCCCGGGATTACACCTGAAATCCTTCAACGATGTATGATACCTCTTTCTGCAGAAATTACTGCTGCAGGTCACGATCCTGTGCGAGACCTTCTCCTCGCGCGTGTAGACAATACGGGGTACCGTCCATACATGGGTGGAATACGTTTGACAGATGGGCGAGATATTGCTGACGTATCTGCGGTTGCTGCTGCGATATCAAAGACCGTACATGACACCATGGTGTTCGTTCCTGTAAATGTGCGAGAAGCCTGCGAGGCAGTTGTTAGGAACACTTTGTCTTGAACACCCAACAGGTTCATGATAGCGATGGGAGAGCCCCCCACCCGGACCCGTAGCTTAGTCTGGTTAGAGCGCCGCGCTCATAACGCGGTGGTCGCAGGTTCAAATCCTGCTGGGTCCACCTTTTGTATCGAAACCGCTTCAAAACAGTGGCGTTTCGCCGATGTATGAATGGGCGGATGCGCAGTGCAATTTTGCTTTGCATAATTGCCATGGTATCGCTCTCCGTACCTTCTTCGGTCGCTCAGGGTCCTCTGCCCAGTATTGTCTTGGAATGCGATCAACAATCTGTTACAATCGAGGTACATCCTGGCTCGAGTAAGGTGGGCAATGTGGATTGCACACTATCGAATCCATCGGTTCATGCCATGTCTGCAGATATCATCGTGTCTTCAGGAAATCTCTCCCATGCTGCACCAGGTTCTGTGACAATCGGATCTGGTCAGGATACTACATTCCAAGTCGTTTTACGAGGAGAATCCACGATGTCTCCTACGATGATTGATGTAGCAATCAATGCCACAGTCACTACAATAAATGGAGTGCCCTGTACATTTGGATGCCCTGAGGATTCAGCAGAGGTGGACGTGAAGATTGTACAGTTTGCACGTATTTCTGCACAGACTAGGACTGGAGAATTAAATCTCGGAATAGATCAATCCAGTGAGGTGATTATCGATTTACAGAATCTCGGAAATGGCCAAGATTCCTTTGTAATCGAGATAGAGAATAGAACAGGTCTTGAATCCCTCGGTTTCACTTTCAATGTCCAGAATACGGATAATCTCGCCCCTCAGGAGAAGGTGCCTCACAATTTCACAGTCATGACAGGCGCGGAGATACCCACAGGTACTTTCGAGATTGAGGTTTACATTCGTTCCTCATTCGATTCTGAAATTGAGGTGATGGAGGTATTCATCATCCAAGCAGAGGGGCCACCTGAACCTCTTGTCTCTCTTGATTCCGATGAGACAGCCCTCGTGATGGGAAGTCTCTCTGTTGTGGGACTAATTCTTGTTTTCCTTATTGTTTTCATGGGCGTTCGATCCGCCCGACGTCGGCGATTAGCCCAAGAGTCTACTGAAGTTGATGAATGGAGTGAAGTGGATGTATACGATGACTTTGATGATCTCGACGACTTCATGTGAATGAGTTCATGTTATGTTCATTCGGGGGCTAACCTCTTAATACGGGGCCGGGTAGACGAAAGCGTAGGTGTCCGTAATGAAGTCAGTCCGCACAGTCGTTGTCTTCCTAACTATCTATGCGCTCAGCATGTGGGTAGGTGCTGCGCATAC
>JAZADD010000095.1:0-19413 GCA_036124005.1 Thermoplasmatota archaeon | reverse complement strand
CATATCGACCTGGTGGCTTGCTACTTCGATGTCGTCTCTTCCCAACCTCCTGGTGCAGCAGCTGGGAAGGGTGGGGTTGTTCGCCCATTAAAGGGGATCGTGAGATGGGTTTAGACCGTCGTGAGACAGGTTTGTTGCTTGGCGGTTGAGGCGTGATGCCTGATCGGAAGGGCCGTTTAGTACGAGAGGAACGATGGCTCGGAGCCACTAGTTTACCAGTTGTCCGGCAGGGCAATGCTGGGTAGCCACGCTCCAACGGATAAGAGCTGAAAGCATCTAAGCTCGAAGCCGGCCGAAAGACGAGGCATCTTAGGGAGCTCGTAGAAGACGAGTTTGATAGAATGCGGGTGTAAGCACCGAGGCAACGAGGTGTTCAGCCCAGCATCACTAACTTCCCGGTTTGCATCCTTTTTTTCCAACACCGCTCCTGTGTGAGCCTCTGTTCAACAGCGATATGCCGATCATATTCCATCGAAGATTGTTCACGACCATAGCGAAGGGGTCTACCCGGTCCCATTCCGAACCCGGAAGTCAAGCCCTTCTGCGTCGTTTACGGTACTGTGGTGCGAGAGCCCACGGGAAATTGCGTCGTTGTGGCTTTCTTCGATACTTCGACTCTGGTCGCCTCAGGGCGACCAGAGTCACCTCTCCGCACGGACCAATTCGTTCGAATTGGTCCAACCTCAAACTCTCCGGGCGGCAGCCTCAAAGACATTCGACATGAGCCCAAGGTGTTCCTATGACTATCCAGACAGGCGACGTAATGGGTCATTCCTTGGTAGGTGTTCAGCTTGCTGCGATTGGTGATGTATTATTCGCTCCTTATGGAGTCGACAAGGCCGAACTTGAGGTAATCGCCTCAGGCTTCGATCTTGAACCTGTTAGGTTGACTATTGGAGGTTCGTCTCTTGTTGGTTCGCTGATGGCAGGGACTCGGAAAGGAATCGCAGTCGCTGACATCGCATCTCAGGAGGATATAGATCGTTTACTCAGTTATACAGATGGTGTTGTCGTGATGGAAAGTGGGGTTAACGCTGCGGGGAATCTAATCGCTGCGACAGAGAAGGGTGCAGTGATTAGTAAATCTGTACCTCAGCCTGGTGTTGATTTTATTTCCGAGGTTCTCGGTGTCCCCGCGGTCAGAACGACTATCGCAGGTATGCATAATGTAGGGAGCCTCATCGTAGGTAACTCCCATGGGGCTCTTGTTCATCCAGATGTTACGGAGGAGGAAGTGGGAGTCATCGAAGAGGTTCTCGGTGTCCGTGCTATGGTTGGAACAGTATGCTTTGGATCTCCCGAGGTTGGCAGCGGATGTGTTGCTACGGATACCCATGCATTTGTTGGAGATGGCACCACTGGGCCTGAACTTAATCGGATAGAAGATGCTCTTGGGCTCATCTAAGCCACACTCAAATCTCAACGGTACCTTCATGGTTCGATTTTGTTGTGACATGGGCATGGGCGAATTATTGTATTCAGGTAAAGTCAAGCAGGTCTGGAGCACAGAGGACCCAGAAATCATAGAATTCCGATATACTGACCAGATATCTGTCTTTGATCAGATTATTCCTTCACTCATCCCCCGTAAGGGTGAATCACTTAACCGGTCTTCATGTCATTGGTTGAAGATGGTTGAAGAGTCCGGTATTTGTGATACTCATCTTATCGAGATGACTGCACCTGATCGTGTTCGTGCTAGGCGATTTGAGGTCATCCGAGAACCTGGAGCAATACCTCAGGATATGGAGAATGTCTTCGTTCCACTTGAGGTCATTTGCAGACATCATCTTGCGGGTTCAGGATGGCGGCGATACAAACGAGGCGATGCCTCAGCAGAGGATTTCGGTTTCCCCGAAGGAACAGAACTCAGTGAAGGAGTAAAACTCCCAAAACCATACGTTGAGGTGTCGACGAAGTTCGAAGCCTTCGACCGTTTACTGGACCGAGAAGAGGCTCTCGAAATTTCTAATCTTCGGGAGGAGGAGTTCGATACAATTCTTGAGATTGTCGTTAAGATTGACGAATTGATTCAATCGGAGGTTGGAAAGCGTGGCCTCATTCATGTCGATGGTAAGAAGGAGTTTGCTCTAGGCCCTGGCAGAGTCCCTGTCTTAGTGGATAGCTTCGGCACCTTGGATGAGGATCGATGGTGGGATGCAAACGCGTATGATGGTGGACAGATTGTTCAGTTATCGAAGGAATTTGTTCGTGCGCATTACATTGAGACTGGTCATCACAAGGCGTTGTATGAAGCGAGAAACAGTGATTCCGAGGAGCCGCCCATACCCGCTCTTCCACAAAGCGTCATCGACGATACTGCTGCGCTTTATGCTTCGATGTTTGAACGTTTGACGTGCGACTCGTTCTAGTCAGCGGTGTTCACGGAGAAGGATTCCTGTTCCTCGCCGTTCTGCTGCTCTCAGATGGAATATGAGGAGTCGAACAAGGTCTGTGACGGCGCCATCGTATGTTTCGTCCTTATTGATTCGCCAATTCCCTTCTTGCAGGCATGTCCGCAACTCAACAACTTCTGCTGCTGATAGCGCCCCTCGTAGAATCATCCCTCCAGTACCTGTGTTGCATGGGTGATCATCAAACCGATGATTGAGTGCAAAGAGGAGATCTGTTACGCGCGTGTTATCTTCAGTTGGAAGTACATTTTGAATCATGTACTCCAAGGATGTCTCATTATTCGGCATCCGTCCAAACGCCTCTCTTGAGATGCGTTTCTCATCGAGGGGAGGTCGAATACGTCCATTTTCATCTTGGTCTATCAACAGTACGAATAGGAGGTTAGACGAATCTAGGGAGGATTCTCTCAC
The DNA here is from genome assembly GCA_036124005.1 of Thermoplasmatota archaeon. Taxonomy (GTDB): domain Archaea; phylum Thermoplasmatota; class Poseidoniia; order Poseidoniales; family Thalassarchaeaceae; genus MGIIb-N2. Next base: position 16,588 of record JAZADD010000095.1, on the reverse strand, counting down.
ATGATGAGACCAACGAGCATCAATATCTACTGGGGCAGTGGATGGTTCGGTAGGTTCAGTAGCACACCAATCTGCGAATTCTAAGGGGTTGACGTCAAGGATCGGGTCGAGTGTGACAAAGGCGGTAGACATGGTGTCATCTCCTTCTGCTTGCACGTTGTTCCTTGCGATATTCTAATTCGATGATTTTGCGTTCAAAGGGGTCAGTAACTCCCTCTAATCGTCTTTCTAGTTCGGTTGGTTCCTTTGTAACTAGTTCAACAATCTCTTCAATCTCGTCTATGGCTTGTAGGTCATCTTTGATTTCTTCATTAGGGTGGTCATCATCGAATGAGATATTTTCATTATCCTCATCAGAACCTTCGAGTTGAATCGAGTCATCACTTTCCTCTTCTAACTCCATATCTGATTCTTCAACCTGATTATTTTTCTTTTTAGCTTGATTTTTTCCGCTCTTCTTCCGGGGTTTCCGAGTCGGTGCTACATCCGGTTTGACGAAGCCTAGGAACCAAAGTGAAGCAAGGACGATGACGGCAGTAATGGCTGCGAAGATAGTATCCGACGATGCCTCAATTGCCCCTTGGCCATCTGTAAGGGTGATACTCTTTTCATCATCATTTGGCGTAGAATCAATGTCCCATGGCGATGCACAAGCAAGTTTTGCAGTAATTTGCTCGCCATCTTCGATTTCCATCGGACGCTCTATTTCGACGCTCGGATTGAGTAGCCCTCCCATGTCAATGGTCTGTATGAGTGTCCATGAATTGGTGCTCGTGCTATATGTTACTGAACATACTGCGTCTGGTAACTCGATTGTTCGAGTCGTAGTGAGTCGGAGTGTCTGTGAAGACCCCACGCCAGAAGAGGTGAATGACGTGATTCCGATATTCCAGTCACTATTCCTGATGATGTGGTTGTCTACATCTTCGTCAATCAGACGTCCTTGGGCGTCACGGAGTATTACCGTGATGCTGCGGTGGCCTACGCTCGGTTCCCAAGTTGAATTAAGATGAATCATTGCACCTTCTCCAATTGGGATTTGGCCTGAGTTTGAACCGAGTAGTGCACCGATGTCATCGATTACAAGCATCGTATATCCGAACGCATCAGTCCCATTCACGATGGTACAAACGGATTCAACAGAGGTTCCGTTTAGATTAGATGAGCAGATAGCACTTCGTTCTGAAGCTAGGGTACTGAATACCATGCCATTCAGTGATTCTCCAGAGATTGTTGCGGTTATACTTCCTGATGTTTCGATTGTGTAGAGCCACCCTGCTTCGTTACTTTGTAGAGGTCCAGATGATCCGACACGGACAGTTTCAGATGCCTGTGAACCATGAAAAGACATTCTCCAGAGGTCACTTTCCATCCCTACGACAACGGGTGTTGTCGCCCACGATCGAGTACTGATGACAGGGTCGAGTGCAAATTCTCGCTGATTGCCTCCATTGTCGGTGGTGATTACTGTGATTGTAGGCATTGTACCTGTTTCGTTTGGAGGGGTCAAATCGATTGGGATGCCTCGAACTTCACCAATAGCAAGGTGGATGCTTTGTGGATGGTCCACAGACCAACCTGAACCTGCACCCTGTACATCGATGTCAATCGTTGTAGGGGAGTTCCCTAGGTTGCGAATCCAGAGGAGTGGCATCCCTCCTTCTTGCGTGATAATCCAATCTTCATCTCCATCCAATAGGTGATCATGTACAGCATCTACCCTGATTGGTAGTGTTGTGGTAGAGGTCCCCGAACCATCGGCATTTCGTAGGATGATATTGAGTTCGACAGCAGCGCCTGCGATAGTGGCATCTGGTGGAGTGATATTCAATCGCATTAGCCCTGATTCTCCTGGTGATAGGATGCCAGGCATTTCTAATACGCTGACATTCCATCCCAAAACGCCCTTCACGAATGTGTTAGCATAGGGTTCTGCTGGAAGATTCCCATCTTGTACTACGCTCAATTCGATGATTTCTCCATCAGGGGAAATATCGAGATCGATGCCTGTAGCAACAATTGACCAAGAGGGAGCATGTCCTACCTCAATCCTATGAGACGGTCCTTCGAGCGTCTGGATACCCCCTGCAAGAGCGGTCCAGTCAATTGTCAATATACTGCCATTCCATGCATCATCTGGCACGCTGACATTCAACAAGAGTGTGGTATTCTCGCCGACATCTAGGGTTAATGACGTCGCTCCTTCGATAATCCAAGAACTTGCAGGGTCTCCAGAAACAGGTTGTAGGGCGCCTACTCCACTGAGGTTAATCTGATCATCATAGTTTCCGATATTTTCAATCATTACAGGAATGGATAATGTCTCCCCGGGGAGGCCAATAATTCGTTGATCCATGTCTTCCGTGTACAAGGGCATTGATGCATTGGGCGAGGTATAGTTCCATGCATGGTCTTGCTGGATCTCGTAGAGGATTTGAGCAGTGCCAATGACAGAGGTGTCTCCAAGGGATATCATTTCGTAATTTACAGTGAATGGAATCCTCGCTGGAGTGCCAGTTGGTGCAGTAATAGTTGCAGGTATAGAGGTTGAAACACCCGGTTGAAGTGTCAGTGTGTTGACTGGGAACTGAATCGTAATGTTCTCTGAACTTGATAGATTCCCGTCTATGTCAACGGTGCCGATAATCTGGTATTCGTCTACTCCATTACCATGGTTCTGGAATGACAGGATAGTATCGTTAGGAGTCTCTGTCTGTATGTACGTCTTCCCAGTGAATTCTCCTGAAGAATCCGAGGGGTTGCTGATAATTGCACGGTGTACTTGTAGAACGTTGAGACTTAGATTGAGATCTGCTGCAGTGTCGTTTGCCTCTTGAGTCGAGAAAGTATGGATTAGAGGAGGTGCTGTTGGAGGAAGGTCAACCAATAGTGACCCTGTGAATGAACCATTCAAACTGCGCGCAAAGAGTATACCAGATTCCACACTCAGGTCTCCCGATCCAGAGATTATCCACCCGCTTTGTGAAGAAAGGCCAGCTGCGTATAGGTCCCATTCCATTTCTTGATCGCCGGGGTTGAGAATGCCTTCAATGGCCCACTCGGTTTCGGGTCCTGATTCGATAGGTTGGACTCGATCATGGGAAGGGCGTGCTGCGATTTGACTTGCGACAAAGGTCACTTGAATAGTTTCACATTCTCGTAATTCACCGGATCCGATGCAAATTTCAAAATCAGAAGTCTCACTCTCACCTAGATTGACATTTGATGGAACATCAATAGCTAAGGAAAGATGCTTAATTTCCCCTGGTTGGAGTGTAAGGCTTGAGATTGAAGCCCAATTTTGAGTTGGGTCCTTTAGCATCATTCCATTGCCCCAGCCTGTGCTTCCGAAGGTCAAACCTGTCGATGTCTCTACAGCATTGCCGAGGTTCTCAATCAAAATCCAAGAATGAGCGATGCCGCCAGGTATCCCCCAACCAGTAGTAGAGGAAGTTTCCATCGGACCTCGAAGGGATATTCCTCGTGTACGATTTGCTTCGACAGGGACGGATGCAAGAACCTCAACAGATGCATCCTCCGCGATGGTGAGTCGGAGGTCTACGGTGCCTGAGTCGGAACCAAGAGCAGATGTTGGGGCTGTGATGCGGAGGCGTGGATTCCACTCTTCACCCGAATTAAGCTCCACATTTGTCATCGTATCAAGTGATACTACGGACCAGTTCTCAGGCATATTGGCTGAATCAATTTCAATACTCCAAGTTGAGGTATTTTTTCCAGTGTTGGTGATGACAAGAGTGACGTCTTCTGAGGCACCTGGGTCAACACGGACCAAGCCTCCTTGAATGCCTACAGATGCAGCAAAAGGCTCCATGACTTCTAGCGTTCGACTCTGTTGGTTATTGTCGATTCGTGTTTCCGTGAGATTTCCCAAGGGGTCTATGGTCATCGAAAAGGTGTGGTTTCCGAGATTACCTGACCAATCAACGCTAATTCGATCAAAAGTGCCCATGCCGCTGGGGTTTGCTGGCTCAAGGGCAGGAATACGATCGCGTCCAATCTCTACGCCATCCGCATACAGGACTACGTCCACGGGCCCATCTGTTACTACTGTCCCAGCATTCTCTACGAAGGCAGTCACAGTTGTAGTCTCCCCGGGGTCTGGTTCAGGGGGGTCGAATTCTATTCCACCTCCGTCGAGGAAGGGGCGAACATCTGCTGCCCCGTGGGATATTACTAGGTCACCGATGAGTATGTCCATTATCGCATCACCGTCGACATCTGCCAGTGCGGCTGCGGCCCACGTCCGTGCCTCTAGCTCCATCTCGTTGCTCCAGTTCAACGAGACTGCAGCACTAGTTCCATCGTCGCCATCAAATGCATGCAGACTTCTGCCGTAAGGGACCATCAATTCTGGTTCGCCTACGCCATCTATATCCATCCAGAATGGAGGCGCTACAGCAATTTCATCGTTGAGGGTCCCACTGGATGATTCCAATGCCCGTCGCCAGCGCTCCACAGGTGTGGATTCCACATTTGTGCAACCCGCCAGTCCATCACGAGTTCCGGTGTTACTTCTCCAAGTAATCCAACAGACGCGATCATCTACTCCGTCATCATCTGAATCATAGGTTACAGGCGGTGCGTCCGCATAACCATCATGGGCATTGAAGGACCAAATTTCTGCAGCGTTAGTTGCTTCTACTCCGATGTATTCTGCTCCATCTATGGCTCCATTCCCTCCTGCATCGGTTGGAATTGTAAGGATAAGCTCGGGGGTATCATCGGAGTCAAGTTGTGCAATAACTGGGCCAGGTAGGCGAACTTGTGGAGCGTTTGAGGCGCCCCCATCGAGGTTTCCAAGGGACGCGCCTCCACTCCACTCAGATGCGCCAGTAGTTCCATCAAGACGCCATGCCCACATGAGTCCATCATTCTCCTCAATTGTGGTTAGGAATACTGATGCTATGTTCTCACTTAATTGTGCATATGCAAGATCTGACGGATGTGATCCTTCCTGTATGTCTGCTCGCCAGTTTTCTTCAGGTGAGCCGGTCATTGGCAGAGACAAGGAGATGATTACAGGTGTTTCTGTAGCCTCTGAGATTGCTGCAATTGCGACTTCTGGATTGCCATCGAGGTCAAGATCGGCAACAACGGGCTGTGCCGTTGGATGGTGATCTGAAGGCCATCCTGTGTTTGCACCCACTGGATGTTCTAATGATAGTCCTTCATCCGTCCAAGTCCAGAGTTGATCACTTGAGTGCGATCCTCCAGATGACCAGCCGGTTGGTGTACAGGTAAGCGAGGGGCTCCACATCTCCACGTTCATTGTTCCTTGACTGTCGAACATTACGAGAATCTCAGGTTGTCCATCTTCATTCATATCTGCAACAATTGGGCCGATTTTCATCGGCCGTGTGGGGCCAAGATCAACAGTCCAAGCAAGATCAGCGTCTTCGCCTTCGATGATTCGTAAAAATGAATGGGGCGTGCCTGCTACGTCTTGTTCTTGTATGATAACCGGAAAGAGAGAATCCCCTCCACAAGATTCGCTGTATTCTTCAGGGCGATCAATAGAGTTCGAGAAGTCACCGATTGCAGTTGAGAGAGAAGTTGTTCCAATCGCGTCGTCACTAAATTTCCAGTTTACTACAGGGTCAAGAACTGAACCGAGCACTACGGCATCATTTGGGTCTCCATTTCCTGCTCCTCCATCTGGGGAGTGAGAGGGAGGAGTTTGTCGCCGATCGGCTCCGCCTAAATACTGCCCCCACGGGCTATTGTCTGCCCATGGTTCTGTGTTTCGGGCCGAAGTATCGGAAGGTTCTGTTGGGGTCAAAATAGAGGGAGTAACCATGTATGATCCAGTGCTCATCAGGAAGAGCAGGACAATACCAATTGTGGATACTCTATGGGGGCGCATGGAACGGCACTTCCTTCGATACACTCTGATTCCGTTCGCGGACCACTTCAACATTTTCGGATTAAGCGCATCCTAAAGCCCTCCTTCACACTGAATTCAGTTCTCCGACGAGTGTTAGTGTAGTGTTGAATACAGGTAGGGCTTAAATGGAGGCCGCAAGTCGGCGACTTGCACCTCTCCTCCTGAGGCGATGCCGGTGAAGGACGAACAGGGTCACGGCCCGCTCGTCCTCGCCCTCAACAAGGGGGGAGAGTTGGAGGCCAAAACATGTATTACATCATCGATAAGGAGGACACTATCCGCATTCCACCCGAGTACATGCAACTCGGTGATGCTCTTGAAGAGACAATCAATATCCTTGCACTCAACGCCTTTGAAGGTCGATATGACCAGAATACAGAGGATTTCATCCTCCTTACCTTCGATCACGAGGTTCTAGGGCGCGGTCGTGTTATTCACGGTGATGGCGCCATCTACCAGAACGTTCGTTACAAGGCTCTCATGTTCTCTATGGACCAGAGCGAAGTTGTAGACGGAAAGGTACAGAAGGTCAATGATTTCGGCGCTTTCGTTCTGATTGGCCCCGTTGAGGCTCTGCTTCACAAATCGCAAATCTTTGAGGAGCCTGTCAATGTAGAACTCGGTCAAGGTATTGCTCGAATTGTCGGCTCTCAGTCTGGTCGAAATATTAGTGAGAATACTCACATTCGTGCACGTATTGTTTCCAAGTCGATTAATCACAATGATCCACGTAGCAGTAAGATAGGTCTGAATTGCAAGCAACCAGGGCTTGGTGCTTTTGAATGGCTGAAGGGGGATGCGTGAGATGCCTTCCAAGCCATATGCCTGCAGCGAATGTAACCTGATTCTCCCTGATCCTGAGGACAAGAAGGAAATTCCTCAGTGCCCCTATTCTCCTTCTGCACCCGTATCAACCGACTGGCAGGGGCTTGTTATCATCATGAATCCAGAGACCTCCGAGGTCGGCAAGCGGATGGGTGTAACTCGTCCAGGCAGCTATGCACTCAAGGTGAACGTCCGTTGAGGTGATGATAATGAATATCGACCAGAGAATCGAGAACCCAATCCTCCAGCGAGTGGAACTTCATTTCACTATGGATCATCCAGCAAAACCTACGCCGAGTCTAAAGGAAATGATTGATTTCATCACGAAGATGGAGCCTGGTGCGAAGAAGGAGTGTACCTTCATTCTTGATGTCACTTCTCGTTTCGGGCGTTCCATGACAACTGGTGTTGCTCACGTGTACGAGAATGACGAAGCCGCATCAACTACTGTTCCAAACTATGTCGTGGACCGCCATGTCCGCCGTGGTGCTCACGCTGAGGCAGCGGCTGAAGAAGCCCCAGTCGAAGAAGAGTCGGCTGAAGAGGAGCCGGCTGAAGAAGAATCATCCGAAGGAGATGAAGAGGAATCTGAGGAGGGAGCCTGATGGGAGATAAGTGGCGTAAATCCAAGGTAAGTAAGTACGACATGTCTAGTGGTGAACTTGTTCGCAAGGGCGAATTTTGCCCTCGATGTGGGCCGGGAGTATTCCTTGCAGTCCACGCAGACCGCACTTCCTGTGGCCGATGTGGGTACCAAAGTGGGTCGGATGAAGCAGAAGCACCTGCTACATCAGATGCATCTGAAGAAGAATGATTCAGACAGTTGAGCCGTGTGGGCTCCATAGGCCGTCGTTACAAAGGACTTGGATTTGATTATCCATCAGACTCATCCATACACCATGCTCTGGTCGTGGCTGGATTCCGTTTGGCCCTCCATCATGCCTCCAACCTGTCCAATACCATTCTGATTCGAATTCGATTGCATGGTGGACCATTCCGGGTATTTTGATTGTCTTCAGATGCCCGAATTCAGGGCTGAGGATGTGTATGCTATGTCTTGATTCAGTGGCAGCCCAACCCTCCTTCCCTCTCCAAATCGCCGTTGGTTTTCCTCGGAATGGCAGCCGGCCTTGTTCTGTATGTGCTCCACTGCTTCGTTCAAGGCATGCCCATGATCCTCGATCATCAAAGATGTGAATATTATTCTCACCAAGGTGAACTGACAATGTGAGAGAATCTACTTGAGCTCCTTCCCATGGAGGCAGCCATTCAGGAATTTCGGATCTCCAGATTTCGTTGGATGTTACGGGGTCAATAAGGTATATTCCTCGGTTCATGGCGACAAATACAGCTGCCTCATCATCAATATCCATAGCGAGGATTTCCGCCGCCATACCATGGTTCCATAGTGATCCTGGGACCCGAAGTTCACGATTAGCAGAGATGGCGTTCCTATATTCGGTTCTGTCAGTATATGCTGATGGCCATTCATCATACATCCTATATCCTGCGATTCGTGCCACTCTCAGTTCCCTATCAACCCAAGATATGATGGCTATATCTTCACTGGCAGCGATTTTAGTGACTTCGGTTGGAAGCGGAAGGTCGGGTGATCGGAATTTCCTAGTAGGCAAATCCCAACGCTGGATGGAATCATCCATCAGGAGGGCGACCATTGCCTCATTATTCCCGAAGCATTGGACGATTGGCCCAGCAGTTCCTTCGGTCATACCGCTTGATACTCTATTCATTGGTTTGAACATGTGGTGACTATCCAAGGGGTTGAAGCATTGAAGAGTACAGACCGATACATGGCAGCGGTGTCTCTGCTTGTAGTATCCGATATTGACATCGGTTCCACCGTACAAGGGGCAGCCCTACTTGCTCGAGGTGGGTGGGTGGAACATACGCCCGTTGACGAGGGCCGAGTGTGGCGACACCAGAGTAATCGTGTAGATATGTGGTGGAGGAAGCAGCCACACTTGTACAGCGATCATCTTGACAAGCGCTATGAGATACAAACTTCACGAGATTTGAGTGAGGTCCTCTTTCTTTCTCGTCATGTTGCTGCATCTGGGCGCCCGAGTCTTACCTTGCATGCAATTGGGATTCCTGGTGCTTCACCTCATGGTGAGGCGGCGGAGCATGGGGGGGTAAAGGGAGTAGCTGTGCCTCCGTCGCCGAGATTTGCCTCCATCTTCCGGCGATTGGATCGAATCGCTAATGATAGCGGTATCATTGATGAATTTGAAGTAACTTTGGAGACCACTCACCATGGTCCACTCCTTGATACACCTACACTGTTTATCGAAATCGGTTCCACTGAGGAACATTGGGGTCGTTTGGATGCGGCTGAAGTATGGGCAGATGTTCTTGCGGAAGAGTTTGGGCTCCAAGAGGAGTTGGATGTTTTGGAGGCGAGGGAAATCGCCTTCCTTGGCTTAGGTGGTGGCCATTATGCTCCTAGGCACCAAGCTATACTGCGGGCTACATCTGCTCATTGTGGACATCTTCTAGCATCGTATTCTCTTCCATTCATTCAACCCGAAGAACCTGATTGGGATTCATTGACGGGAGCACTTCCAGAGGGGGCATGGAAGGATGCAATCGATGTGTGCCTCGAACAGACAATGAAAGTGTTCCCCGAATCTAAGATTGTAGCACATTTGGATCGTAAATCATTCAAGGGTTGGCAACGTCAATCGATTCGACGTCATCTTGAGGTCAAAGGAATCCCTCTATTTCGTCAGGCAGACTTCCTCGCGTTTGATGAGTCGAAGCGGGAATCGTCATAGCCCTCATGATGGACAAGGGTTGCATGGGGCTGCTCGGTCGTGCTGTGGTCACGGTCCTACCAATCATGCCTCGATTCGTGGTGGGTTGGGTCTCACGTCGATATCATGCGGGGGAGGATCTCTCTGCTGCCGTGAAGACCATGCGTAGACTGGAGGGTGAAGGAGCCTGTTTCACCATTGATGTTCTCGGGGAAGAAATCACCACAATGGAGGAGGCATCATTCTTCGTTGAAGAATATGGTCGTGTCCTTGAAACGATTATTGAGACGGGAATTGATGCCAACCTTTCGCTTAAGCCGACAGCTTTTGGATTGCTTATAGAACCAACAATTGCTGAGGGTTCCATCGAGAAACTTGTTCGTAAAGCGGCAGAGGGTGACATTTTCGTTCGTCTTGATATGGAAGATAATCGGGTCACTCAGGCTACCATTGACCTTGTCACAAGGATGCATGATAGGGGGCTTTCAAACATAGGAACTGTCCTTCAAGGGAGATTGTATCGAACGTTGGACGATATCGAGATGATATCAGATATTCTCGGTTCAGCGGCAGATCATAGAATTTGCAAGGGCATTTATCTTGAGCCTGAGGATATTGCTTTCACTGGGCGGTCTGATATTACAGACGCAACGAATCGTGCTATAGATGTCGCATTGGACTCTGGTGCCTACGTCGGCATCGCATCTCATGACACTGCGATTGTGAAACATTCCTTGGTTGCACTTGAACAGAGAGGGATGGGCCCAGGGGTTCCAGACCCGAGAGAGACAGCCGGACCTCAGCGCTCGGGTAAGGGGCCGGGTTATGAGTTTCAGATGTTACTCGGAGTTCGGGGGGACCTTCGCCGCCGACTCGCTAAGCAGGGTCACCGTACACGCGTGTATTTGCCATACGGTTCGAAGTGGTACGAGTATGGTGTACGCCGACTACGTGAGAATCCTGACGTCGCTTGGCATATTACCAAAGCTCTACTTTTCCCATGGTCTAATCGTCGTTGATTAGTATCTATCCCTACGTCTTTTACGTGGTTCAGGAGGAGGGTGAAGGAAGAGGCGGCGAATCTCTGATGCCTCTCTTCGTCCAGTCAAAGTACGACCTCGTCCTGTATGGATTGCTCTTATGCGCCATTTGTTTCCTTCATGTTCGATGATTGAACCACAGGAAAAAATGGTTTCAGGTTCGGATTCGATTATACTGGATTCACTTTCCTCTCCTCGTGTCATCGTGACTTTAATGCGAACAAGATCACAACGTACAGCCCAAGCGGAGACAATGGAACAAGGGTCGGCTGATTTGACAGATTGTTCCTGCTTTAGATGGAGAGTCTGTACTCTCCAGAGTCGTTGGTCGTAATCGAATACGTCATCAACATAGATAACCTCGTCCTCATCGACTTCAATCTCCTTACTGATACTATGTGCCCCATCAGAAAGTGTGAATTGGACAGATATGGCCTTGGGAGGTCTGACTTGAATCAAGTGAACATGTGAGCAGGTTTCACACCGGACCCTGTAATCTGCTCCCCCGCCAATCTCCTTCTCTGAAAGAATCTCATGGACTTCTTGACTGGCACAGGACGGACATTCTTCTACATGGACGAACTCATCGTCTTCCATGGTGACGTCGTCACTTGTATCCTCCATGAACGCGCGCCGTTCGCACTTCATTTAGGTCTGTTGGGTGGAGGGATGGTTCAAGGGCGACGAACTGGAGCGTTTGATATGGACGGGGGCTTACCTCAGTTTTCCCAAGAGGAGATTATGTCCTCACTCCTAGCAGCATCAGAACTTGGAGATGAGGAACCGGAGATTGCCGCTAATATCACTCAACAGATGTTGCATATGGAACTCGAACCCCTCTCTCGGTCGATGCGTGCGCGGTTGAGAGATATTGTAGTCCGTTTAGCGCCGAGTCATTTTATCGAGGTTGGCGCAGGTATCGGTCAACTCAGTGCATGGTTCCATGATGCTTGGGAAGATGGAGAGCATCCGAATTCCTATGCGATGGTGGACGAAGGCCAGCGATTCGGAGTTATTCTGCAGAGAGTTGTTGAGCGGTATTCTGCTACTGATTGGTGCCATGTTCGCGTAGGTCCATGGGATGCGATGGTTAGCGAGTCAATTGCTTGGCTTGCAGCGAATGCCTCTATGCCAGAAGAGGCTCGTTCAGGTTCAATTCTTCCAGTTCCTGCTGATGTTGTCTTGGTTAACACAGATTGGAGGAGCCAAGTGGAGGATGTAGAGAAAGCCTTCCAACTCCTTCGGCCAGGAGGCGTTCTCTTGACTCCCGAGCCCTTAGTTCCTTCATCAGATGTGGGGGATTATCCCGAAGGAGAGCCACAGAATGATGCGCAAATACGGGTTGAGGTGTTCAATCACTGGATACGCTTAGTTCAACAGTGGTCTACTGAACATGCGATTGGAATTGTGGAAGTAAAAGGCGGTTCAATTGTGGCAATTCGCCGTCTGAAATGATTAGTAGGTACCTGCCGGGGGTACACTAGGGTCGAGTCCAGTGAGATTTTGGAACAGGGCTGCTGCATTGAGTTGACCGTAACCTTCGCGATCATCATGTGATTCAGGGGCATCTGAAGCAGTCTCCATCAAGGTCTCTTTCACATTCAAGATAGCATCAGGTCCGCCATCAACAGCATTTGGTTGAAGATTTGGTGCTGCTTGAAGAGTAATCGCTAATGCTCCAGTAACATAGACTGTCGCTGCACTTGTGCCTGAGGACCACCCCCACACATAATCCGAACTATCAGAACCGGGGATGATTAGAACAGGCACTTCATGTCCCCCTCCAGTAATTTCTGGTTTCATGTCTGGGTCACTGTTTGGAAGACGTGGCGGGAAGAAACCCCCATTGTTGTCGCCCTGACTACTTCCTTCCCACATGTCTCCTGCACGATCGTGGCCCCCCACGCAGATGACTCGCTGTATCGAACCAGGGCTCTCAACATCGCCATCATCATCTGGTCCACCATCATTCCCGGCTGCGGCGATTACATAGATCCCTGCATCGAGTGCAGCCTGAACGGAGTTTTCTGATTCGTCTGTTGATTGCCCAAAGAAACGTAGTCCTGCACTCCCTCCAAGACTCATACTGATGATGTCTACTTCCTGCTGTACGCACCAATCCACTGCAGTAGCAACTGTCTGGTCATCTCCACTTCCATCGCTTGAAAGTGCCTTGGCGATATGCAAATTCACACCCTTTGAGATGCCATCAAGTCCACCATTTGCAACTAATATTCCTGCCATGGCCGTTCCGTGCCCTTCATCATCATAGGGTTCTGAATCCTGATTGATTACATCAGTCCAACCGGCTAGATTGACATCGTTTAGATCCGGATGATCTAGGTCAATTCCAGTATCTACTATGCATACATCTACACCGGTACCATCCCAGCCAACAAATGAATCTAGCCCAGTCATTACTTCGTGATCGTCTTGCCAATCAACGAGTTCTTTTGGTGGCCCGACTAGAATTATCTCACCTTCGGGAAATAGGAAAATCAAGGATGAAGCTAAAACAATCATAATTGATGCAAGTATTACAATCGGTTTCCTAAGCCAACTAATTGGTGGGAACCACCAAGGCATCAACCATATCTCGGTCTCATTCAGTATTTTTTGGGGAAGTGAATGAATCCGTCCTTCTCCCTTTTGAGAGTCAGATAATTCGCCCTCGATAGGTTCAGAATTGGCTATTGATGAGATGAAGTGTTCCTCTAAATTGCCGGGATTAGTTTGTTCAAGGATGGAATCAATCACATCCTCCTCGTCGCTATTCACGGGGTTGAGGGGGAGACCCTCCTACAAATCGATTCGGTCGTTATGTTCTCGGGATTGCAGCGAATAATTCATCCATTGCATCCACAGTTTGTTTTGCTTCTTCGATTGTATTGTAGGCATAAGCCGAGAATCTTAGAGATCCATTCAAAGCATCGTTAGCATGGAACCATGGATCTACACAATGAAGCCCGCTTCGTGCATAAATTCCGAATCCTTCGTCGAGTAGAATTGCAATTTGGTGAGGGTCGCGGCCTTCAAGCAAGATTGAGGTAATTCCTCCTCGCTCCGCCGGGTCGTCAGGGCCGATGATAGAGGCACCATCGAGATTACGTACACCTTCGCTGATAATCCGGTTGATTTCCACCTCATGCTCGTAGACTTTCTGCATAGATAGCCCATTCAGGAAATCAACAGCTGCAGCAGTGCCATAATACCCTGCGTAATGTCCGAGTCCCCCTTCTAAGTGCCCTCTTCCTGGCTTGAATACATAGTCATCAAGAGTGGACCGTGATACGGTCTGTCCACCAGCAGCGATTGATTGCAATCCATTGAACGCTTCTTCAGAAGCCACGAGAGTCCCCATCCCTGATGGTCCCATCATTTTGTGGATACTGAAAGCAAGGAAGTCGGCCCCTATGTCCTTCATGTCCACTGCTTGATGTGGAACAGATTGTGCAGCATCTAGGAGAATTTGCGCTCCATAGTCATGGGCAATCTTCGCGCATTCCTTTGCAGGAGTAGATGTTCCATCGAGATTTCTTGTATGGCCTATTGCCACCATTCGAAGAGAATTGCCAACATCTGCACATATAGCTTCGAAGTCCTCAAGATCGAATCGTCCATCTTCACCGGTACGAGTGACGCGGACATCTACTCCATCTTGCATTTTCCAAGGTATTGAGTTGGAATTATGCTCTTTGTCAGTGATTACGACAACATCGCCCTTTTCCCATGATGTGCCATGAGCTACAGCATTGATTGAATGTGTAGCATTCCTAGTGAATACGACTTCATCGGGACCTTGGGCGCCAACCAATCGGGCGATTCCGTCTCTTGCCGCGTGTTCTGTTCGAGTCACAGCCATGCCCCACCTGTGTGCACTGCGGCCGCCGCAGGAAGGTTCCTGTTCGTAATACCGAGTTACTGCGTCTATGACACTCTGTGGTCGAAGTGTAACACATGCATTGTCTAGATAGATGGGGCCATCGCCTTTTAGTGAGGGAATTTGTTCTCGGATTGATTGAATATCCATTACCATGCATCCTCCATAGGAAATAGATCTGTTACAGAGGCATTGGTGCCACAAGATGCACATTCAATGGTTGCCGAGATTATCGTCTCACAGGTAGGGCAGTCCTGGCCGACAGGGCCTTCTCCATTACAGTCGGGTGAATTACAGGATGATATGATGATGCCATCTGCCGCCATATAGGCTGCACTCTTTGCATTGCATGAGGGACAGAATCCAATATCGTTTGATGAATCGTCGATGGCTGCAGTTGCCATTCTGGATGCTTCTGATTCAATAATCAGTGTAGTGCCGCCAAGCATGAATTGTGGATACCATAGGATGAGCATCATTAGGGTTGCAGATAGCATTGTAAAGAGAATGTATGCGAGGTAGCTGAACATTCTCGTGGTTTCGAACGGTGGTCGATGCGCTACATGTGCTGCACCAGCGAATCCTGCGATGTTGATGCACAGTGCAAATAGGATGATAGTCAACGTCCACCCTGCGAGGCTGTGGTCGCGTTTTGCCCGTTCCATCTCATATGGATCTGGGTGTAGATGTCGAGTTTGTACGTGTAGATCTCTGGTTTCAGTTACAGATCGATGTATTACAACTACGAGAATGAATACTAGAATCGCTTCACCTACGAATATGCCGAGTAAATCAGAGACACTTGTTCCGAATGGGAAATCAGGGGCTCCAGCATGGGCTGAAATCATACCAATCTGGACGCTGACTATGCTGACCATTAGGGCTATTGCATGGGACCGCATTAGTGGGAAGATTTGCCAATTAACACCAATGAATCCTAGCCAGAGGGCTCCGGAGAAAATAGTGAGAAAGAAGGAAGTTGAACTGATTGCGAATAAGCCAGATTCAGGATTGAAGATGCTTATCCCCGCGAACCGATAATCACCTCCACTAGCAAGTTCTCCTATCCCCAAGTCCCATGCACCTGTGATAGTTGCGAGTCCAGCGAGTGAGAGGGCAAGTAGATTGAGGCCGGACCAGTTTGAGATTGCTAAACGAATCTTATGCGGAAAATCAGTTAGCATGTGGTCAATCCACTCGAGGCTTTCATGCCATTCGACAAAATCGGTGACCGTCGGCATCTCTGAGAGTCGGACCATCCCTTCTGGCTCATCGCCTTGGAGGGCGCCCTCTTCGGACATGAATGCGTCATGTGAAGACCGGTCATGAATGCACCGACGTTTGTACTGGTGCAGAGGTGGCGCCGAGACGGAGATTTGAACTCCGGAGGGAAAATCCCACATGATTTCCAGTCATGCGCAATACCAGGCTATGCGATCTCGGCAGCAAATGCTCCGAGTTAGGTTTTGGTTTTCACGCTACCGCTCTGATTTGCTTTAGATGGAGGTAGAAGCCGGAATCTTATTCCTTACCGTTGTCTGAACATTTGAGGTGGGGGAGGGGTGAGCGTTTTTGGGCCCACCCTTGTCCTTTGTCTGATTGGATTCATTGGAGGTACTTCCCAAGGATTAGGGGCAACTTTGGGCTGATTACGAATCATTTTGGTAACCAAAATCATTGAGAGAATAAGGGCAATCCCTGCAAGTATGAATATCAGCGTCTCGGCTCCAACCATGGCCTACATGGGTTTGCATCCGTATATGAAATGCTGTTAATGCCAATGGGCACGTTCCGTAGCGATTAAACCGAAGTCCCGATTCGTGGAGTCGCTGCCACTGTGGCTTAGGGGTATAGCGACGCCTTGGTAAGGCGTAGGTCGCGAGTTCAATTCTCGCCAGTGGCTCTCCTAAACCCACTCGGCGATTCCGCAATTCTGTTACAAACGCTATATCGGGAATGAACAATCTCTCTAGTTTATAGACCCTGAAAGGTGGGCGTAAGCCTCGAGGACAATGTCCTCAGATGGGATGGGAATGACTGTGCAGATGAAGCCGAGAGGCAAGAAAGAGAATGTTGAAACTTCGATGAGTGAACTCAAATCAGAGGTAGAGGATTTGCGTCAATTAGTACACACTCTTCTTACAATCATCATGGAAGAAGCAGA
>JAZADD010000094.1:0-5281 GCA_036124005.1 Thermoplasmatota archaeon | reverse complement strand
TTTGACAAAAACTCCTTTGGATGCGGCGAATTCAATAGGCTTGAGTCGTTGGGAAGTTGCGATTAATGTGGTTATTCCAGAAGCCGCAAACGATCTAATTTCTCACTCGATATTCATGTTTGAATATAATTTCCGTTCTGGTACTGTAATCGGCATTGTCGGTGCAGGAGGAATTGGATCTTACATCGATATGTACCTTAGATTTTTGCAATATGACAAGGTATTTGCATATCTGATAATTATTTACATTGTTGTGCTAATTATCGACTTTATTTCGATTTATGCAAGGTCATTCTTCACCGAGGAAGAATATCTTGCGACTCCCAAGTGGAGAGATCTATTCATTCCGTCTTGGACTCGAGATTGAACTTGGAAATTATGCACCATAAGCTTCGACCATTCGTCGAACAGCAGTTGAAACTTCTTCCTCTCCATCAAGGAGGTTACCCAAGGCTGAAAGGAATGGCACCTCAATATCTAATCTCTCTGCTCGGTTAAGGAACATCCTAGTCGCTCTAACCCCCTCAGCTACCATATGCATCTCAGCTAAAGCCTGTTCGAGAGATTTTCCGGAACCAAGTTTTTCACCAAGCGTTCTATTCCTTGAGCGAGGGCTAGTTGCAGTCACATACAGGTCTCCAATTCCCGCTGGCCCAAATGCAGTAGTGGCATTAGCTCCCATAGCATCTAGCAGAGTAATTCCCTCAGAGAATCCTGCAAGGACCAAGGCCGCTTTGAGGTTATCACCACCGATTCCGTCTCTCAATCCATCGACCAAACCACAAGCAAGAGCTACCGTGTTCTTGTACGCTCCCCACAATTCTGCACCCTCGACGTCGTTCGTTGCAGTAAGAACTAGTGATTCTGTAGAAAGACGCTCTGCGATTCTATCGGCAATGGATCTATCATGACAAGCAACTAGGGCCGTTGTCATTACTCCTCGAGCAACTTCTGGAGCGATTGTGGGGCCAGTCAGAACAACCACAGGATTGGACTTGCCTGCAGCCGCAAGACGGTCTTCAATCTCACGAGAAATCATCCCCGACTCACTCTCAGAGGTTGGTGCCAATCCTTTGGCTAAGTCGATTAGAACGTGTGATGGGCGCAAATGAGGAATCAAGTCATTTACTACAGATAGAATTACACTGCTGGGTAGTGCAAGAATTAGAATCTCACAAGTGTCTGTAAGATCGGATAACTCCATGGTGGAATCTAGAGTAGGAATTTCGTGTCCTGGTAGGTACTTTTCGTTGATGTTACTGGTCATCAATGACTCATATACTTCGGTTTCAACTGTCCAGCCCATTACATTGTGACCATCTTCACACCAGACCTTTGCTAGGGCGGTACCCCAATTACCTAGTCCAAGAATACCTATGCGTGACATGTGCACCCCAAATTCACCTCGCCGAATGTACCCGTTATCACCTCTTTGGACCCAGAAGTGACTACCGTTGGATTCTTGACCTTGAATTCACGGCCGGTGGTTAAGCAGGGGTTCCCGAGCGGTCAAAGGGGCTGGGTTTAGGTCCCAGTGCGTAGTGCTTCGCAGGTTCAAATCCTGTCCCCTGCACCATTTTTTCCCAATGCCGGCATTTAATTGATAAGTGGCGGATTCCTGCATTTTTCTAATGAACAGAGCGTACGCCCTTCTGGCTAGCCTAATTTTGATTTCCACTCCGATGACAGGTTGTCTTTCTGGAGAGGATCTTGTCGACGACATCTTAGGATGTGTGGATGAAAATGCTGCAAATTACGATGAGAATGCTACTGCTGAATTACTCGGCGACTGTATTTACATGGCTTCAATGGATGTATTCATGACTGCCATGGAAGAAGAAATGGGTATAGACGCTTTACTAGAAGAATCACCTAGAGCAGGTTATTCATATACAAGCAACATGAATGGTTTCAATCCAGAAATGGGTATGGAAATCGATGTTACCTCTTCCCAACAAGTAATGGTCGATTTGAACAATGATTCAGTATATGTTCACACAGCCATTTCCTATGTTCCTATGATCATGATGGAATACACTCATGCCCAGGTGGGAGAGGTAGTGAATATTCACTATTCGTTAAGTGGAATGATGGCGGCACAAGCCGGCGGAGCAGGTTCTGGTTCGTATCAAACTCGTGATTCAACACCTAACGTACTAGATACAATTGCCTCTGTTCTTGATTCAGCTGCCTCAGAAGAGGGAATGGAAGGAATGCTTGAACTTCCAGAAGGTGAAGAAGGATTCGATGAATTACCTGAGAATGCAACTACTGAAATCACCTACAATTCAGGTGAGCGTACTCAAACTATGGTCGTCCACCTAGACGATGAAATGGGTACAATGACAATGAATGTCAAAATTGATGAGAATGAAAATCTGGTTTCTTATTCAATGCACTCAGATATGGGAGCAGAAGGAACCGCGACAATGCAGTACCAAGTAATGTGGGATGATGCGGTTGTAATTGAGGTCGATGATACTCTTCCACGAACCTCAATTCCAGTTTGGATTGATGTACAAGGTGAGCATGAATTCATCTGCGGTTCAGGAGAGACAATTCCAATCGACTTTGTCGATGACGGATACCCTGATTGTCAAGATGGTTCAGACGAATCTGACAATCATGGAGAGGATGTAATGTACCTCTGCGACAATGGGGAAGAGATCCCTTGGAGTTGGATTAACGATGGATATGATGACTGCTACGATGGGTCGGATGAGGCCACTTTCGAGGGTGGAGTTGATGACGGAGACGACGATTACGCATTCTACTGCTCAAATGACGGTGAAGATTACGCTGAATCAATGGGTGGAATCCTGTGCCCTGAAGGGCCAGGAGTAACTCCTGAATGTCCAGATGGAGAATATTGTGTGTGCATTGATGTCGATGGTTCTTGCGACGACGGAGACGACGATTGGGGATATTACGCAGACGACGATGACGGTGGTCCGAACTTCATCGAATCCTCAACACTCCACTGCAATCGCATGATGGACACCAGCATGGTACAGAACGATGCCGCAGACGAGTGGGACGGGACTAATCTCGACATGAGTGATTGTGGAGGAGAACCAACTGAATACTACAATGACTATGTCGTTGGAGATACGCCAGTTACAGCTCCATACTCAATAACCATCATTGTATCAGAAGAAGGTTGGTCTGAAATGACTGGTGATAATACAGGTGATCTATGCGTAAGTGAAGGAGGTATATACGATTCAGATAACGATGTTTGCGGTTTAACCTTTGAGGGCTTTAGGAATGACACCCATCTGCAAGAACCTATTCATGACTGGATTGATCAGTCGGGTGCATACGATGCAGATGAGGCAGAAATGTACTGCTCAGATTGGGTAGGTGGTTCATATGATGCAGATAATGATATTTGCCTTGAACCAGCTGGGGAGATTATCGAGGCTGATGGAGGAGCACTTTTCATCAATGATGGTGACGAATTTTTCTCATTCTACTTCTTGGATGAATCAACAGGTAGTGGATTCCTTGCTGAAATTGAAACCTCATATGGATTGCTTTGCGACAATGGCCAAGTTGTTCACGAACATGCCTATGACGATGGATGGGAAGATTGCGATGATGGTTCAGACGAACCATATCAAGGTGAAGAGACATCTGAGTTCGAATGCTCAGATGGCACTTTAATTCCATTCTCCTGGGTCAACAACTGGCAGTATGATTGCCCTGATGGCTCGGACGAAGCGTCGTTCTACCAGAGCACCGATAATGGTGATGATAACAACGAACAGCCAGATACCCTACCTCCGGTAATCACTGGATTTGTTGCGGATAACCAGACTCTAAATGCACCAATCGCGGACTTTGAGGTTCACTTCATCAGCGACTGCGAAGGGGAGTATGACGAAGATACAGGAATGATGACTGAACCAGATTTGAATGACTGTACCAACGAGTTCAGTATTCCTCTAACCGGCGGCGAAGCCGGTGGAGTTACTCTAACTTACGTTGATCATGATGCAGATGGTTTTGTCTCCCCTGGAGATGAAGTCTCGATAGATTGGGGCGATTACGAAGGTGATGCTGAACCCGAACTTTACGACACATGGGCTTCTGAGTATTCATCTCAATCAGCCGCTATGCCACCAGCACTACCTGGTTTTGGTGCACTACTCGGAGCACTATGTCTCCTAGGTGCAGCATTCGCTAGCCGAAGAGACTGAATTGGACCCAGAACCAGTATAACGAGTTCCGTAGGAACTCGGAGGTTTAGACCGGCGGGTTGATGACCCGCTCCTAACTTCGTCCGGTTGTGGGCGAATCGGAGCAACCTGAGGAGACTGAGAAGAACAGTCTGGACAGGGAGTTAGACCTCATTCGGGCTAGGCGAGAGGGAGACAATAGGTTCTTTCGTGGAGCCTTTGAGGACTACACTCTACTAACTGGATTAATTATCGGGGCTATATTCTTCGGTGGAGTATTCGCAATGTCCTCAGGTTGGGTCGCATCAGATTCAATTGTAGTTGACAAGACACTTTCAACAACACCTCTAGATCCTGGTGGCGAATGTGTTGACAAAAGGGGTGAAGTTTGGTTCAACGTATTCTACGACGTTGATGGTCACGTAATCAAGGTGATATCTCATAATGTCGACCCAGAAATTCAAACAGTTATCGGGATTGTAATCGTGATTTCGGAATCTGAATCGATTACTTTCTTGCAAGGTGGTGTTGGCGACCAAGAACTGGAATATGACCCCGATGAATTAGCTAAAGGTCATTACAATGCATCTGCCTCAATTTGGCAAGTTAATTCGGATTCCAACACTGATCAAATGACGCAGGAAGAACTGCAGTCGTTGGTCGATTCTTCAGGAGTCATTTTGCTTAGCAAAGAATTCAAAATAGAAAATTCTGCACATTTGGAAATTATCGATGAAGACCCTAGGTCCTGTTGGACTATCCAAGGATTGGGTAATTGGGGCTGGATAATGATGGGTGCTGAATGGGTAGGCGGTCGTGAGGCTGCTATGCTAACAGGTGGAAGTGCCGGTATACCAGCGTGGTGGATGGCAATGGTCTCACTTGGAATGTCCTTGTTTTTCCTTTGTGTGCAATATCCGTTGATGCACAAGATGTATCATCGCGATACTGATGATATATTGAATGATGAACAACTTAGTAGGCTGATTAGTCGGACTTTACAACAGTCGACAGAAAAATTGCATATCGATATCGTTTCTGATGAATTGAAGATGCAATTGAGAACTATTTCGATAGACGTTCTCGTACCTTATACTACC
>JAZADD010000093.1:0-13863 GCA_036124005.1 Thermoplasmatota archaeon | reverse complement strand
TGGTTCCATTGGGCTCATCCTCCTGATTGATTTGATTCGTTAAGGATACTTTCCATCTCTTGGACTTCTGCTTCGTCGTAGTAGTAGGATGCAGATTCCCAGACCATTCTCCCATCGCCATCGATTAGTTGGAGCGTGGGTGTTCCAGGTGATCCAAAGGCTTCGATAATTCCGATATCTGTAATCATCCCAGTCGAGAGGTCGATTGCTCGAACGTCATCGTTTGGAACCACCACTGGCCACGGATTGTAGGAATCACTCGATTGATTTCCATATTCTTCCATGACATCGTCTACATTTTCAAACTGGAAATATCGGTGAATTGAGACTATTTTCACATCATTTTCAATGAGTTGGGTATGAACTCCATTCTGTTTCATATCTTGAATCCAGTCGTGACATCCGCCACATGCTGGACTGACCCAAATGAGTAGTGTAAGTGCACCATCTGCATGTTTGTGTAGATCAAAATTTGCCCCTTGATCAATGGAACGATTGAGAGTTTTCGCTTGGAAGGAGTATCTCTTTTCTTCTTCGACAAATTGTGCAGGAAGTTCTTCACTAGAAGACCAACTAAGACAACCACTCATTGAGAATCCTACTACAAGTAGAATCACAGGTATCGCTTTCATGTAATCACTGGGGGGTTGAGACCCCTTCGTTACCCGAACGTATTCGTGTTTCTCTACGCTTTTCTAGAGGATGTCGCATGTCGGGGAACCAAGTATCTACACCATTCCAGTCGGCCTTAATTCCGACGTCAGCGAGCAACATCTTGCTGCTGATTCGTGCGCTCTCAAAGATTGTTGGTAGCCCACTACCGGGGTGTGTTCCTCCACCGACAAGGTAGACGTTGTTGAATTCTTCAAATCGGTTCTGAGGTCGACGCCAGAGCATCTGATCGAGTCCATGAGCGAGATTGAATACAGCTCCACGATAGATGTCAGAGTTGCCCCAGTCATCAGGAGTTACAATGGTCTCAGAGATAATGTGGTCTTCGAGATTATCGTATCCGAGCTTCTCCATTTGATTGATGATGAGATCACGGTAACTGTCCTTGATATCATCCCAGACAATCTTGTCGTTCGTGTTTGGCACTGGCACGAGCACGTATACTGTAGAGCATCCATCAGGTGCAAGGCTAGGATCGGTGATACATGCGTTCTGAACATACACAGAAGGATCTTCCCAAGGCACTCTGAACTCTGTGATGTCCTTGAGGCTACTTTCGTAGTTCTTTGATGCATAGATTTGGTGATGTGGTAAATCGTAGAGTTTGTCTACACCCAAATACAGCATGAATGTCGAGCAGGAATAGGACTTCTTTGCCAATTTCTTATCAGACCACTTACGACGCTTTGCATCGGGTACCATGGTTGTCATAGCATGAGCGAAGTCGGCATTCACAACGACCTTGTCTGCGAAAAGAACCTCTTCTCCAATTCTCACTCCTTTGACTGTCTTTCCTTCAAAGATCAGTTCGTCCACTTTGTGGCTGAGTCGAATATCAACGCCCATTTCCTCAGCGATTTCTGCCATTTTGACAGTAATCGAACCTAGGCCGCCCTTAGCATGGAAGATGCCATGTTCATACTCAAGGAATGCAAGCATGGTGAATAGCGACGGGGCGTGGAATGGCGACATACCGAGGTACTTCGTTTGGAATGACATCGCGAGCCTAATCCGTTCATCGTCGAAGAGTCGGGAGAGATCGCTAGCAACACTTGCCCATGGTTTGAGTACGGTTGCCACTCTCATTGCTCTCTTAGTGAAGAGATTACTTGCCCCACTCCAAGGAGTTTGTAGACACGCTTTGGAGACGTCCAATTTACGACGATTTTCTTTGACGTACTTCTCAAATCCAGCAGCATTCTTGTCTCCAGCTAACTCCCGAATTCGTTCAGTCATCTCAGGAAGATTGCTAGTTGCATCAATCGAGCCACCTGCTCCATAGACGAGCCGGTACGATGGATCAAGTGGTATGAGTCCGAGATCTTCGTGAGCATCACGGCCGATTGCTTGGAAGATTTCTTCGATAACTTCAGGGTAGTGAAAGAAGGTTGGGCCACGGTCAAATTTGAACCCGTCATGCTCAACGATTCGTGTTCGACCTCCCACGACATCAGCTTTCTCAACGATGGTGACATCTACACCTGAATGTTGGAGAAGGAGGGCACTTGCGAGTCCACCTGGGCCTGCTCCAACAATCAAAGCAGTGGGTTTACGTTGGTCCGGCATGAGAAGAAAGCATTCTAGTGAGCATATAAGTCGGCGTTTTCGCCCGTCTCTACGATTTTGCCTTAACAGGCGAGACGAACCTCAATCCATTCATCGATTTCTCGAACTTCATGGATTTGTAGAGGGCGTTTCTTTCTCATTTTTGCGAGAAGACGGCCATAGGGTGGAAATAGGGGGAATGGCGACCATTTCTTGACTGCTCCATTATCGAGATGATATGTCGATTGATGTAGAGGACAGCGTACACATCCGTCTTTCACTTTGCCACCGTAAGCGAGTGGCCACCACATGTGACGACAGAGCGCTCCGGTTGCGTGGAGACCTTCTTCGGTACGAATTAGCATGATACTAGTCAGTCCAATGTTCTTCATTTTCTTCTTGCCCATTTTGAGCTTCGAACTTTTCATCACTCGCTTCCATCCCGATTGTTCTTCATCCATAGGCAAAGGTGTGTCGGCCATGATGAGTATTCGCACTTCGAGTGTATCAATGCGTGTTGTGCAATGTATGGGTTAGTGAGTAAAACGAACCTCCAATACTGACCGTCAAGTGAGCAAGCCCATGTGGGAGTACTTGCTTCTCTCTGCACTGAGTGGTCTTGCTGCGTTGAAGCTCTCCTTGATTCTTTATCGAAGACGTACCTATCCTGAACCTCATTATGATTGGAATCAGATCGATACTAATTCTCTATCCTTTCCCGACGGTTTCTATTGGGGTTCAGCAACGGCAGCCCACCAAGTCGAAGGAAATCTCACCAACAATTGGTCGGTGCATGAAGAGCGGAAAAATCTGGAAAGGAGCGGAGATGCGTGTGACCACTGGAATAGATGGAAAGATGACTTCCAAATGATGAGTGACCTAGGTCTCACTTCGTATCGTTTTTCGATTGAATGGAGTCGTTTGGAACCTGAACCTGGTGAATGGAATAAGGAGGCACTACAGGTCTATTCAGAGATGATAGACGACTTGATTAATCGAGGGATTCGACCAGTTGTTACATTGCACCATTTCTCACATCCCAAGTGGTGGGAAGAAAGAGGCGGATTCGCAAATCGGAACAATTTGCCAGAGTTTCTTTCTTACTGTGAACGTGTTTTTGATGCCCTTTCAGATAGGGTTGAAACTTGGGTGACAATCAACGAACCGACTGTATTCTCAGCGATGGGCTATACTCTCGGGATGTTTCCTCCCGGAAGGCGTTCGATTCGACTTACCCTTCGAGTGATGCGCAATCTTATGCGAGGACATGCGATGGTTTACCGGTCCCTCAAAAAGAAGCGATCAGAGGTACGGATTGGTGTAGCGAAAAATGTCACCCTCTTTGATCCGAGAAACCGTTGGAGCCCAATTGATTGGCCAATTTCCCGCCTCCTTGAATGGCTTTGGAATGGTGCTTGGAGAAACGGAATCCAGAAGGGACGTATGCTGTTTGCGAAGATTCCAGAAGCTAAAGATTCCCTCGATTTTGTAGGTCTCAATTATTACACTCATTTCATCACTGGACTTTTCATTCCCACAAAAGGAGAACTACAATTCCCGAAGCGAGAGCATGAGATTGCAACTGAATTCGGGTATCCCATGTATGCGGAAGGATTCCGACGCGCAATCGAATTCGTAGCGCCATTGAATGTCCCCATCGAGATTACTGAGAATGGGGTGGCGGATGCGGAGGATACTTTGCGACCGGAACATTTGATGCGTCACTTGTGGATTGTATCGGAGGCACTCAAGGATGGTTTCGATATTCGTTCGTATCATCATTGGTCTCTAATGGACAACTTCGAATGGGCTGAAGGATACTCTATGCGTTTCGGCCTCCATCATGTTGATTTTGAAACCCAAAAGAGGACACTACGCCCAAGTGGAGAACTCTATCGAGATATAATCAAGGCACATTGAGTTCTTGCAAAGGAGTTCACTTTTCGATAGAACCTATGCTGGGAAGCATCATATTCTACTCATTATTCCCGTCGGTTATGAGTATCTTACAAGCTTACAATGATGCATGGAATAATGGTGACATTGACACCTTGAACGAAATTATTCACGATGATTTCGTGTTCAATCCACATGTTGGTGGAGTGACGATGGGGAAGTCGGATCTGCTTGGTTTTGCTGGTAGTGATGCAGTTCGTGGTGAGCATGAACGCATTCTATACGAAAATGATGAGATTGGTGTGATGCACGGTATTGCCCACTTCGCGAATGGTTCTGCTTCAGAAGCAGTTCTCTCCTTTGTTCGCATTATGGATGGGAAGATTATCTCCATGGAGACTGGTGCCACTCCTCTTAGCGATGACTACGTTCTAATTGGTCAAGGTTGAATCAGGCATCTACTATCTTGATGCGGCCTGTGTCCACATCGTAGATGCCACCATGAACACTACATCCTTCCTTTAGGTGAGGATTTGAGCGTAATTTCTGCACTGCATCGATGAGCTCTCCCTCTTGATCGTTGATGGTTCGAATCTCAAGTTTTGAAGCATCAAGACCACTCCTCATTTTGATGATCGCTCGCATCTGAGAATCAGTTGCAGTGGCCATCGCGCAACGGGTATGTGGGAGAATAAGAATACGATTTACATCCAATAGGTGGCTTGCTAATACAAGGTCATGGGTTGCGGTTTCATCAAGTTGAGCACCTGCATTTCGGACTACTTTCACATCGCCAAGTGATAGTCCACCAAGCGCCAATGGATCAATGCGACAATCTATGCAAGTGAGTATCGCGAGTCCTTTTGCTGCACGCCCAACAAGCCGCTCATGTTGGAAACTATTCGCGTACGCCTCATTGCCCGCAAGGATGTCATCAATCCCGCTCATATCCTGCCTTCGTCTTTGGCGATACATTGAGTTTCAGGGTTATTCGAGCGAATCCCATCTATCGTCAGCCTGATGTGGGAAGTAGTTCACGCGCAGTCATGGCGGATGAGGTTCTTGATGCAGAACTCGTTCCTCCAACCACTGTTTTGACCGATTTGGAACATGAAGAGGACGCCCAAATGCGTGCAGATCGGCGAGAGTTGAATCAAGTTCTCGGAGCAACTGTGGCAATCGTAATTGTCGCACTACTTCTGAGTCGCATTATCACTGCACCCCTTGAGGAAGATTTGGATGATGGAGGATGGGGTGATGATTTTCCACCGATTTGGGAACGTTATCTCGCCGATTTCAATACAAACGAATCTCACTCATTTGTATTGCAGAATGGGACACTAACCGGTCCTGATGGTGCGCAAATTTGGACAGGGACTCACCATTTTGTGGAGTTTGAACTTCCTGTCTCTGAAGGGGGTGCAGCAACTGATCCAAATGATGTACCTCGTGTCAGTCTTGCAGTATGGATTCCTGATGTGCCGAATGGTACTACTGTTCCGGTGATTGCTGAGTTTGGCCCCTATTTCCAGGAGCCTTCGGTAGATACTCCCGGTATTGAAGAACCCGGAACATGGCTTGGCAAGATGATTATTGAACAGATTGTTCCACATGGTTTTGCTTTCGCTCAGGTCTCAGTAATGGGAACGGGTCGCTCGAATCATTGTATGGATTTGATGGGTAATGCCGAACAACTAGGTGTCGACGCGGCAGTCACGTGGCTCGGTACACAAGAGTGGTCAAATGGTAACGTTGGCATGATTGGTAAGTCATACGACGGTAGCACACCATGGCAGGCAGCGATGTTTGGTAACGAGCACCTTGCGACGATTGTTCCAATCTCTGGCCTGATAGGTGTGATGGAATTGATGTGGAGAAATGGTAGTAGTGAGGCACGTGCGCCAATAATGCACAATGGCGTCTACGGTTCCTATGGTCTAGATGGTGATACTGAAGATCTTCAGAATATGTGCCCGGATTATATCATTGGACCAGCTACTGGTGTGTCTGCATGGATGTGGGGTAGTGAGGCTGCTGGAACTTACTGGGCTGAGCGGTATTTCCTTGATCGTGTGCTTGAGAATTACGAGGGTAGTGTTTACCTCATTCAAGGAATGCATGACTGGAATGTAGACCCACATATGGCCGTTCCTACAATCAATCTCCTATACGATCGTGGCATCGAGGCGAAGGGTCTGTTTGGCCAGTGGGATCACGACTATCCTGATCGACCCGACATAATGTTCGATCGTGCTGGTACCGGTCGTGGTATCGAGGCATACCCAGAGATGGTACGTATGGATTGGATGCAGGATCTTCTGGAATGGTTCACGTATTACTTGCAGGAGGATGGCCCACAGCCGTGGCTTGGTGTAGAAATTCAATCGAATCAAGGTTCATGGCGCCTCGAAGACCGTTACCCTATGAGTGAGACGACAGAGATTGTCTGGGAACTTGGAAGCGCGAACTTATCCTCTGCGGGCGGCTCTAACACTATCCTACCAGATGCTAACTCTGGCCCGATTTATGAGACATTGCCACTTGAGGAGGACCTCTATTTCGGCGGTCTTCCACGACTCCACGTGCAAGTTACTACGGCAACAGTTGGTGGCCAGATTTATGCTCTAATGGAAGACTGTGGTGAAGATGGCTGTATTCACAGTGGTCATGCCATCATGGATCTACGCTATCACGCAGGTGGTTCTCAGGAACAAACTTGGACGCCAATGGTTCAGGAGATTACTGCTATGATGGAATTTTTCCCGATGGATGTTGAAGTTCAAGCAGGAAATACGATTCGGCTCACCCTCGCCAGTACTGGTGAGGATTATCTTCCCTCAGCAGCATCATCTATTGTCTTCGTACAAGATGCTGGTTCGACTCTCCAACTAGATACTTTCGATCCGGAGACACGCCAGTACTATCCGGTACCAGAATGTACTCATTCGGTTTGTATTGAGAATGCTTGACATCATTACGCTCTAAAAGAACACCAATCACAATCGGGTGTTTTTGCTGGCGGAATTCCACTAGCGAATGATTGTTCTACAACGTCCGCCATCATCTCAATCCATGTTTGGATTTGCTTTGTTGCCATCGGGCTAACATCGACAGAATCGACAGTAAATTCGAGATATGGTTTGACATCATCTACCATTAGTGTCTCAGCAGGATAATAGTTGATCAACAGGGCAGTATCATTGACTGTAAATCCATTAGATCGCAAAATCATAGCATAACATCTCAATTGACGAACATATGCTTCATGTGGTGGCTTACTTGCATGATTCAGACTTCGTTTTGTTTTGTAGTCTGCAATGATGTATTCTTGCCCCTCTCCATTATTTCGAGTAAAGAGTTCGTCTAATTTCCCAGTCAGAGTAAATCTAGCACCATTTGGAGCGATGACATGATCTTTGTTTTCGAGTTTGACTGTCGGCCCAACTAGGTCACGATCTGCAGGAATACATCCAGCTAAGTGAGGTATTGCAGCAAAGGCGGGAGGCATGAATGGTGGTGAATTAGTTGCAGCAGCAGTCATGACTTTGCGCATTGAATCATCGATTCCATTCGGAAGTTGAGGAAATGGCCCACTCGGTTTTTTCGCTATTTTCATGTCATGATTTAGGAAACAGGATGGACAGTCTAGGAAGTTACCCAACGATGAAGGCGAAATTTGGAACGGCTTCTCTTCTGTACCCTTACCATACATGTATTGACCTTACTCGGGAATTAGATACTAAATTTTCTATCAATGAAAAGAGGATCAATTACGTCGCTGGTCCATCATCCAACCAACGTTTTCCTCAGTGTATAGGTCCCAATTACAGTGTCCATGACCCTCCATCGTAATCATCTGCACATCAGCTCCTAATGTCTCCATTCGTTCTGACATGTTGACTGCCCAATCGTAGCGCGACACGTCATCGATGTCACCATGGCTAATCCATGTTGGTATGTGGGCGAGGTCAGGTGCAAGTTCACGGTAGTCAGTTGGCCAATGATGTGGACAAATCGGAGCAATCGAAGCGAACGTGTTTGGCAATTCTGCAGCTACAATCATTGTTCCTCTGCCTCCCATTGAAAGTCCAGTCAGATGAACTCTGTCTTCATCAATTAGTAGATTCTGTTTTGCATCTTTTACGATGTCCTCAACCTTTGATGGAAGCCAATCCCATTCCTTTTTTTCTGGCATAATTATCACGAAGGGTTGGTCATCTAACTGAGGTATTAGACGATCCATTTCTTCAGGTGTTGTGCCAGGATCATAACTCAGACCTCCGTGGAGGTGAATTACTAGGGGAATTGCCCCTTCACCAGTATATTCAGTTGGAATCCAGATATGATATCGATATCCACATTTCCATTGTTCATCTTCTGAGGTTCGCCCTGTTTCCTCATTACTTCCAAAGTCCATAGTTACTGGATCGATTGAATCATTGTACGATATGTGCATCAAGTCGTTCACCGTAATCCATTGATTGTAGGGCGTAGCACTCCATTCGGATACTGGTGCGAGATTATCTCGAGGTATTTCGCAGGTTTCTGGATCAATATCTGTTTCAACTATGGGTATGAGTTCGCCTGAATCTGTTACACAGCCGCTTAGTGGAGCAAATACGATGAGCAATATGAGAACAACATGACATCGCATGGTTAATCGAAAACATACTCTCGTATGATTTGTTTGTGTAATCATACAGATTGAATTTCTTCAAATTCGGAGTTCTCCTCGCTACCGTAACGCATTGCTGCAATTTCTTCTACGGTGTCAATTGTTAGAGAAACAACATCATTACCAGAAACATGCCAACGACTGCCATCCATTGCAATGAGTTCGTTTCGATCTTCACCAAGATGGATATTGGTGTGAAAGTGTTCATTCAATACTTCACGGCAAGTCAAGTCGGTTCCAGGATATAGTGTATCGAATTCAGCAGGATCTTCAATTGTAGTGACAAGATCTCTAACACCTCTTGGCATCGGAATCCCAGTTCGCTCTTCAGCTTCCAGAACAACCCCATCTTCACTTGGACTCCAAGGTTCCTGTAGGTTAGATGTTAGGCTTAGTAGAGGTAAAAGCATCAACAGGATGATTGGCAAAGAAGTACCAGCCATACTCAAAAAGTGCCTGTCTTCTTTTATCATACCTTGTTGAATCATCACCAGATGCTTAGGTTACTCTTCATCATCGGATTGGATAATCCGTTCTGACATGAAGTGGATATAGAAACACCAAGTAGCGAATGCACAGAGCAGATGCCATAATCCGTGGATTTGTAGTATAGAATCTGGATTACAATAGTTGCTCCCTTCTTTGCCATAAGGCCAGATAATCATTCCAAGAATGAATGAACTTGTGCCGAGGAGAACCCATTTCTGCGAATCACGTTCAATGTGTGGTGTTTTCAGATCGTTGATTAGAACAGAGATAAGAACAAACATCGCACACAAGAGGTATATTTCCCAAGGATGGTTGTACGCGTACGTACCCAAGGCTAGTGCAATTGGTGGCGCACTCATAATGATTAATCGAAGGTTAGAACTGAAATCAGTCCGTTCTAGGCCAATCCGAATCTCAAGAATAATCCAGAAACCAATCATCACAGCCCATACGAATCCATTGAACCATCCGAACCTTCTGAGACCGTCTCCTACTCCTAAGATATCATCACTATTCTGAAGGAGTTCAAGACCCAATACGAGCATTGAGAGTATGATGTGATTTCGGAATAAAGCATCATCAGACCATCCCAAGAAATCCTTCAAGCGGTATAATGGGGGGAAGAAAATGAATACCAGCATTCCACCCCAATCAAGATAGGAACCAATCTCTGTTTTTGTTCCGTGCATTGCGAAACTACCGAGTCCAATTGCCATGACAGATCCAGCATATACTGCTGACATTGACTTGTTCCGAGTGAAACTGTTGACATCTGATATCTTCTGTAGATCTGTACGATGTAGAATTAGAAGTCCAACAATCACAAATGCAAGATTTGTCACAGTGTTTACTGGTTCTAACATCAAACCGTCAGCAGCTCTTTCGCACCAATTCGTGATTTCACCTGGTAAAGCGGAGGC
This sequence comes from Thermoplasmatota archaeon, assembly GCA_036124005.1. Taxonomy (GTDB): domain Archaea; phylum Thermoplasmatota; class Poseidoniia; order Poseidoniales; family Thalassarchaeaceae; genus MGIIb-N2. Next base: position 3,666 of record JAZADD010000093.1, on the reverse strand, counting down.
TTCGGGCCATACATCAAGCACAACAAGAAGCGAGTACAAAGCAAGGAAAGCGATGCTGAAAATCGACCCTACGAGAAGCCGAGGACCTGGAAATTTTGAGTCTGAATCCCCTTCCACGCCTTTCGGAATTAGCCCCCTATTTTGGCTATGCCGGCGTTCAGTTTACTTCGTGTACTACCATTGGAATTTCTCGATCATTGGCCATATCGATGATTTTCCGAGTCCATTTGCTTGTTGGACTAGGGAAAGCGAGGATATGTGTCGCAGCATCAAGTAGTTGGTGTGTTAGTGATGTTGGGGCTTCACCTCTACCTGAGTCTTCAAGACCCGGTCGAGGAGCACTCCACTGTTCCGAGAAGACAACAAATGGGATTGCATGGTTGTTCGCCCATCGTTCTGCGAGATAGTCCACACCACTCGCTCCACCAACAATAACGAGGTCGGGATAGGCCTCCATCTCGACCCAATCTTCGATAGCGTCTTCGATGACAGAGTAGTCGTAAAAGCGACTTGATCCTACAATTACAAGATTGATTACTCGCCCATCATCATTCAGATCTTTTCCACCCAATCGTTGCAGTGTGCCCGCACCGTCATTCTCCGCCATGGAATGGCATTACGATACATGGGCATAAATCCTCGGATTCACGAAGATCGTCGCATGAAGTCCGAATAGTTGCCAGGATGTACCTTGAGTGAACCATCTCCAGGAAGATGCCAGATTGTATTGCATACTTGATCGAGGAAGTAACGATCGTGACTTACGATAACAAGAGTTCCATCGTAGTCTTCGAGTGCTTCTTCAAGCGCTTCTTTTGCTTGAATATCGAGGTGATTTGTCGGCTCATCGAGGAGTAGCACGTTGTTTTCTTCCAACAAGAGTTTGAGCATAGCGATTCGTGCACGTTCCCCACCGCTGAGGTCAGCGAGTTTCGTTCCTACTTGTTCTGATGTGAACTGGAAGCGACCTAGGAGGGCTCGAATATCTCCATACTCCATCTTTGGCTTTAGTTTCTGAATTTGTTCGACAGGCGTAGCATCAAATTCGAGTGTTCTGTGATCTTGATGGAAGTAACCAATCTGGACGCCAGGGGGTACATCGAGCTTTCCAGAATCAAGAGGTATCTCACCAATAATCACCCGTAACAGGGTCGTCTTTCCTGCACCATTACCGCCTACAATTCCGATACGTTGTCCCTTCGATATACCTACTCTGACATCATTCAAGATAGGACGTTCAAGACCATCGAAGGTAAGAGACGCTTCGTCTAGGTCAGCAATTTCCATACTCGCTTTCTCAGTCGCCTTGAGTTGGAAGTTCAGGTTCTTCCGTTGCTTCGGCTTGATTGATTTGAGCCATCTGAGTTCCCCTTGAGCACGACTTAGCATGAATCGCTTTTGCGAGATTGATTTGTCGTACTTGTTTGCACGCTTCATTGATTGAAGCGCTCCAGTCAGACGTTTGATTTCCTTCTGTGCCTTCTCGATTCGATCATCGAGAGTCTGCATGAACAGTTCCTTTTGTTTTTGGAAAGCAGTGTAGTTTCCACTGAATCCCTTAATTTTTGCATCAGCAACTTCGACGATGTTGTTGGCAACACGGTCAAGGAAATATCGATCGTGACTGACAATTAGTAATGCTCCTTGGAAGTCTAGCAGGAAGTCTTCGAGCCATTCCAATGTTTCAATGTCAAGATGGTTCGTCGGTTCGTCGAGGAAGAGAAGATCGATGTCATCGAGTCCAACGAGTTGCCTAGCTAGAGCAACCTTTGCCCGCTCGCCACCCGAGAGATTGGATAGAGGCATACTGAGTGGATGGTGGCCAAGACCCAATTTCTCCATGATATTCTGTGCATGACCTGCAGCATCCATACCACCTGACTTTGCCATCATTGATTGGAGTTCAGAGTAACGATCCATGACAGGCTGCCAATCGGAATCATAGAACGAAGGGTCTGCCATTTGTGCTTCTATTTCTGCAATTTCATTCTCCAGATCCTCAAACTGTCGCCCACGTCGTCCGAGTTCTTCCTCAATTGTAGCGCTCTCATCGAGGTCGCGAATCTGTGTTAGATAGGCAATTCTCAATCCTGGACTGAATTTGATTTCCCCCATATCGACTTCTTGATCCGAGATGAGATTCAGGAGAGTTGTCTTTCCAGAACCATTGTGGCCAACGATGCCAATTCGGTCGCCTTCGTCGATACGGAGGGAGATTCCTTCGAAGACGACCTTTGGTCCGAATGCCTTGTGGATGTCATCCACAAGAATGAGTTCACGCGTCATTTCGTCTCCTCCAGTCCACGAGGCGTGGTCTACCCCTCATGACCCTTCGGGCCACCATCAAACAGATAGTGATTGACTGTAGGCCTACTCAATATCTTCTGCAATCGAATTGTCAATTGAGGAAAGACCGGTGATTTCCAAACTTAATTTTTCTTTTAGTGCAGTAACTTCATCTCTCTTGGAAACAGCATTTTTCAAGTGATTGCTGAGCTTTTTGTATTCTTCCTCAAACTCATCAAAACTCTTCTTAATTCGTAAATGAGCATCTAAAATCTCGTTGTGCATACTCGACATATTTTGGGCCATACGAACAATTTCGAGCATGTGCATATTTGCCATGAGATTGACAGGTGAACAAATCACTACACCCTTTGATGCAGCCCAGCGAACCGTTGCAGATTCATGTTCAATCAGATATTCGTATACCCCCATTGATGGGAGGTACATGTATGCAACTTCATGCGTTCCTTTTCCAGGTTGAACATAGTCGCTCTCGATCTTTTCAACGTGGTTCCTCACATCATTGACGAACGTTGTTTGAAGTTTCTTCAGAGTTTCAATTTGAGATGCAGGAGTGTCCTGTATCTTGTTATATGTATCATAGACGAACTTTGAATCTACAATCAGAATTTTTCCATCAGGAGTCCTGACATGCGCATCAGGCTTAAGATTCCCCAATTCCTTTACTTCTGAACGAATCTGTACATTTGGAAATGTCTCTTTCAGTTCTTCTTCGAGATGCCACTCTCCCCATGCAGCCCTTTTGCTCTTCGTTTGGACCATCTGATTGAATTTAGCCGTAGCTTCTGTCATCTGAGTGGATAGGATCGTAAATGCTCCAATCTTTGAGGATATTTGCTTGTCTTCTAGGCTTGCACTGAGTGCGTTCTTCAAATCCTCCGTACTCGGTATATTCAACGCTTGTGCAATCTCCGGAGTTGTTGGAAATGTGAGTGCTTGTCCAATCTCCAGTGCAGAGGGGGGGTCTTTCTTTTCCTTAAGCAACCACAGATTAGCAAACATTAGGAGAATAATCGCAAGGATTCCTATGAGAATCAAAACTGACTCGTTTTCCATAATAGAGGAAAAGGCGCGGGGGTATATGAACAAATCAAAGAAATCAGAGTCATTTTTTCGTCGAAAATAATTGAACTGATTCTAACTAGAAATCAAGGTGGTCTTTCGCGAACTGATTTTGGAATTCTCGGATTAGGAGTTCTTCGTTAATCTCCTCCTGATTACTAGTTGCCGAGTTTCCTTCGTAAGGCGTGGATTTGGCTGGTATTCTGTACACTGCAGGCCCTTCCCAGTCTTCGCCGACATCGTTCCATACCGCACCGAATTTGCCCAGATGTTGTACTCGATTTTCGCCAGCGTCCC
>JAZADD010000092.1:0-20785 GCA_036124005.1 Thermoplasmatota archaeon | reverse complement strand
TGGAGCATCACTGCGATTAGGCCTGCAACATGTGGTGTGGCCATACTTGTTCCATCCAACTCTTGATACGCGTTGTCAGCAAGGGAGGCATCTCCAAACGGATTCGGATTCGCTGGAGCATATTCGGGAGCCACAATATCAGTTCCAGGAGCTGTAACTGTTGGCTTCAATTCATCCCAATTATCTGAATCGCCATCATCATCGCGAGGGCCCCAGTTAGAGTAACTTGCGATTTCATCGTCATCTCTTAGGTGAGTATCCTTGTCATCCACTGCTCCGACTGCAATCGCATTGTCAGCGTTGGCAGGAGAAGGTACTCTTCGTTGACCATCATTGCCCATCGCGGCAACAACGGCAATTCCAAGATCGTGTACTTGGTTTGTAAGCTCGGCATTTATTCCTGTACCGTTGCCACCAGTATCGTTAGGATTCAATGGAGCACTGAATGCTCCAAGCGACATAGAAACAACCTGAACCCCCTTTGCTGAGTTATTCTGGATGGGGCTTGTCGATTCTCCACCCCAGTCACGGTCGTGATTCGCAATTACCCAACGAAGACCTTGGGCTGTGGAATCGCCATTCGACCCACCTGTGCCTGTGAGGACCTTGATATCGACCAGATACGCGCCAGGAGCGGTCCCGACGTATTTTCGATCGGAGCCACCTGTTCCAAGAGCTGTTCCAGCAACGTGAGTACCGTGACCGTTTTCATCATCCGGATCTTCACACGGGATGTTTTCATCAGGATTTGGGTTGGAATTAGCCGCGGTTGCATCGAAACCACAAACAAACTTTGGATCACTGTAACTTGATGCATCCGCATCTGGTCCATCGTCCACATCATCAAAGTCATTCAAAGAACGATGCTCGTTGTCTACGCCAGTGTCTAGAATAGCGATTACAATGCCATCACCCCTCAATGAAGGGTCAAGCTCATGGGCTCGAGGGACACCATCCTCGCCAACCCTCACATTCGTCGTTGGTGTAGAGACATCTAACGTTGGAAACATCAAATCCTGTTGCTCAATGACAACTACTCCTGGCAAATGCCAGATATCGACAAGAGCACTCAACGGAACTTTGTCCACCGTAATGCGATCAACTGTCGGGAATTCAAGTAAGCGTGACCCACCATCCCTTCCAACCCATCCATGTGAATCGAGGGTATCTTCTAGCAAATCGATGTCGATTTGATTTGGATGCCATGCATAATCTACGACGATTGCAACGGTTTTTCGCCCATCGGGTGCTATAATCGCCGTTGCTGAAACAGAATCATAGTGGCCTGCGAGAATGTATTGTAGACGGTCATCCATACCGTTCCAGTCACGATCTGGCCCGTAGGCGAACCACCAGCCATAATCCTCCACTGGTGGGAGACGGTCGCTGGGAATCATATCGTAACTACGATCGGTGAATTCACAAATCGTGTCTCCACACATTAGAGGAGGTACTTCATCGGTGATACTTGCAGGAGGGGTTGAAGCCGTTGGCTCGTGAATTATACTGGGCTCCTGAAGGGTCAAGTCCGTAGCCTGAGAAGCGGAGGAGAACAAGAACAAAGTGACAATAAGAAGATGTTGCACCTTCAATCCATACGCCTCCGTCGAATCTGAAGGAGGATGGTCCGCACTATAAGCCCCCCCTGCTGGAGTTCCTTACTCGGCATGGTGTGAGAGTTTCCGCCTTCGGCGGAATTCTATGGTCATTCCTTGGGCCAATCAATGTGTGAAGAATGACTTGTACAGAATATTCGAGCATTTCCATCTGTCTTCACATCAATTCTTGAACCACATACTGGACATACCGATTTTTCAGCGAGTTCTTCAAGCCAAGCAAGACGAGTCTCGGGTTCATCTCCTTCTGCAAAAAGCCGTTTCATTACTCGCTCTGAAGCAGCATCTAGGGGGAAATCTGCACCAATCCAAGGGTGCCCGTCATCCTCCGAAATATAGGGGACAGTTCCCAAATTACCCGCACCCATAGCATAGGGGTCTCCAGAATCATCGTCCAATGATGATGGCGCGCCACGAGCCACAAACCGAGCTACTGCAAAACAGAGAAAGAAGCCACCAATATGAGCGAGATGCGCGACGTTTCCTCCGCCCATGCGACCTGCATCAATTGAATAGACATAGTATACCTCAAATCCGAGGCGGATCAAGGCAATTAGTCCGATGGGCCAAGCACGAATCAGGAAAATCAATGGGAATACGACTTTGTCATTTGGCCAGCAGACCATGTAGCCACCAAGTAAGCCAAAGCAGGCACCTGAAGCACCCAATGCAGGAGTCATGCTATCCGGGTGAGTCAGACACCAAGCGAGGTTTCCCCCGAGTAATCCGATAATGTAGAGAGCAAACCAACGCCGGGCACCTAGTCGACCTTCAAGTGGTATTCCAATTAGAGCAACGACAAGGATATTGCCCAACACGTGCATTGCCCCTCCATGTAACCAACCGGCAAAGAAAAGACGATGGAAATGACTTGGTTCCAATACCCATGCAGGAATCAGTGCACCAAAGTATACTGGGTCAAAGTCGGAGCCCGTGGCAGTTCCAATCAAAGCATTGAGGAATTGTAATACTGCAACAAGCATCAATGAAATCACAGTAGCGAGAGATACTGGAGTTCTATTGATTCTGGCAGCGACATAAGGGCCAACGGCCGCGGAAAAAAAGAGCAGGAGCCAAATGGAATCACCCAGTGACAATTGGGAGAATGTCACGGGAATCATGTGGAACTCCATTCGAATGTGACCTTATCTTGTGCATGGACCCTTCGTCTGATTTACCATCCGTGAGGCTCAAGGGCAGAGCCACGGTCGCAGTCCATGGACGATGCACCTCTGCTTGCTCTGGAGAAGGCTACTGTCCTGAGAGGGCGCCTTGCCATACTAGAGGAATTTGACTTCAAACTACAACCCGGAGAAAAATGCACTATCATCGGCCCAAATGGAAGCGGGAAGTCCACTCTACTACGAACACTAGCCGGCCATCTCCCTCTAAGATCGGGAGTACTTCTTCACGGCAATCGGAGTATTCGTGACCAAGACGGGCGGCACGCCTTCCAAACCAAACAGATTGGTTGGTGTCCTCAATCTGCAGGAACAACTCCTGCCGCCACGCCTCTTGAACACCTACGAACTACCTTGCGCATGCATGGAACTAAGATGACGGATGAGGATCTTATCGAGGTATTGAAGCATTGGGGGCTTGATCACCGACGACATGACAGAATCGCTTGGTTATCAGGAGGCCTACAGCGTCGATTGGAAGTTGCTTCTGCATTCATCATCGCTGAAACCTCCACTTCACCCATACCCGTTCTTCTTGATGAACCATCAGAAGGGTTGGATGAACCTGGTGTTGAAATCCTACTCGATATGATTCAGAATATTGTCAAATCAGGACATTCTGTTGTTGTCGCAACTCACGACCCTCGGCTTATCGCTGCAGCCGAAGAGACGGAACGATTGGATACAAATGGAATGGAGATTCTACGAAGTGAACGAAACAATCTTGAATTTAATTCGAGGATTCGGAAGGCTTCGAGCATACATCCGGGGGGAATGTTCGGATGGAACTTGCGACTTGATATGAGAGAACTCTCTACTCCTGCAGCACGATGGTTGCCTGGACTCATAGCCTTTGGAATCCTAATTGGGTCTGGCCTCGAACAAGCGGAGATACCGTTCCTAGGCAAGGCTGCCCTCGCACTCTCACCGGCCATGATTTCAGCAATGATACGCCCCTCATTGATGGATCGACTAAGTGACAGGGAGATGGGTAGTGTATGGTCAACTAGCCTCCAAGGGAGTCTCCCATTCCATGTCACATTCTCAAGTATGAGCATAGTGCCCGTGATCCTCGCAGCGATCGGATTACTGATGTTCCTACCAACTCCTGATTCAGCAGAATCATGGATTCAGACGTGTATCATTCTCGGTCTTCTCATCGATATCCCTTGCGCTGCAGGACTAATCCATTATCGCTTTGGCCAAGGCCGAAGGCCGGCTCTGATGATACTGCTCTTGACACCCTTTGCATGGGTCCTACTAACGATGTGCAGCGTCCTAGATGCAATCTATCTGGAGGCATATTCGGACGCTTGGACGGGGATTGCTGTATCCTATGCGAGCGTCATTGGTCTATTCCTTCTAGCCTGGGCCCTTGGGGAATAGGGCATGGAAACACACGATGATTCAAACACCCATTAGGGATGAGAACGATATGGGCGCGCCAGATAGATTGGCTCCTTGGTTCATCGGGATTGGTTCGCTTGGTCTTCTAGTTACAGTATACTTGGCTTTAGTTGAAGCCCCTCCTATGGGAGATGATGCTGGATTCACTGCACCAGAGGCATACAGAATCCTGTTCATCCATGTTCCCTTCGCATGGGTCTCCTTCACTGGATTCGCCCTGTTGTTCGGAGGATCTCTAGCTTGGTATCTGCGCCGGTCTGAAACAGGATGGAGGCTGGGTGTAACTGGAGCCCAACTCGGACTTCTCTATTCGTTAGGAGTTCTCATCTCTGGTCCAATTTGGGGCGCTGCTGAATGGGGTACACCGTGGGACTTTGCAGATATCCGACTCAACTCATTTGCCGTACTCGCAAGTGTTGCTTTGTTCGTAGTCCTTGGTGAAAGAAACAGCGAAGATACTGTCGAGATACGAGATTCACTATCTGCTGTGGGCATTTTTGGATTTGGTCTCGTACCCCTAACTTACATGGCAACAAGATGGTGGCAAGAACGTCATCCAGGACCAGTAATCGGAGGGGGCGAGGATAGTGGGGTAGACCCATTCATCCTTCAAATCTGGTTAATCGGAGCAGCCTCATTACAAATCCTCTTCATCGGCCAGACCTTGATGACCATGCGCCTACTGCGTATGGAAAATGAGGTCGAGGAGATGCTCACAATTTTAGAGGTGTAAAGATGGACGACATGCTAGCTCTCGCATTGGCCTATGGCCTACTCATCGCACTTCTTCTTGGGCACTCCATACTGACCGCACTTCGGATAAAAGATCTCGATGAACGACTGAAAGCCGCAATTAGTTCGATTGCCAATCAACCAGCGATGATTGATCTAACAGATTCGGACACCAGAAAAGCCCGTGAAGCAGCGTCTTCAGACGATGAATGACCGGTCGCTTGAAGACAAGCGGCCCGAGGAACAGTTTGAGGTGGACTATGGACCAAAGCGGGGCTTTCTGCATCGTCTGCGCTTCACCGCCGCCGATAACCTCGGAACGGCTATGCGAAGAATGCTTTCGAGCGCGAAATCATCTTTCCGATTTACCAGACCGAATTCAGCAGACTCGATGCCCTAGTTGCCTGAAGATTCAGATTGAAGGGCGCTTTTCACGTGTCTCCGAAGAAGACCTAATGCAACAGAGAATCATCGAGGCACTTCGCGTGCATCCCGAGGCCGAGAATATTGAGATGGATCTGCATTCAAAACCAATTGATGAACGAACTACACGCTTGAACCTTGAACTGAAGGGTACCATTCAGGGATTCGCCTTTGAATCCCAACATGAGACCCTGCTCCAGACATCTAATGGCGTATGCTTGGCCTGTACAAGAAAGGCAGGAGCCTACTTTGAAGCAACAATGCAACTTAGATCCGCAGGCCGTCGCCTCGATGATGAAGAGATTGCTGATTTACGGGCAAGTCTCGACACAATGTTAGAGGAAATCGGAGATGAACCGATGTTTTTCATCACTAAAGAAGGACCAGTGAAGGGTGGCTGGGATATGCAAGTCGGCTCAAAAGCAATGGCGCGCATGTGGGCTAAGCGACTTGTCTCTACTCATGGAGGGCGCATCAAGGAAACTTCCTCCGTCGTTGGTCACAAAGACGGAGTCGACATTACTCGATTGACTGTACTCTATCGAAAACCAGCCTACGCCTTGGGTGACGTCATTGGATTTAGTAGGAGAATATGGAGGGTTGATACTTGGTCGAAAGACGGACCTATTCTGAAAGCGCTTGACAATCTCGAAAGAACGGGTACAACCTGGAGATCCTTGGAGAAATGCACTGTCCTATCACGTATGCAAGAGCACCACGTAGTGGAAATTCTTCGCAGAGATGACTCCGCGTTCGACTTTATGGATCCTAATGACTACAGCATGCGCACCATAGGGAACCCCTACGATATGGAACCAGATGCATCCAGTGTCCGCATCTGTTTGATAGACGGTGAATGGCAGGCTCTACCCAGAGTCCGAGTGGATGGAGCGTGATTAGGTTGGATAATGAAGCGCAGATTGCGGAACAAATCGAACAGTTGGACCCTTCAGACATGGTAGGCTGGACTCGACGATTTCCTGAAGCTTTGAGAGATGCAATAACCCGTGATATCGGAATTGAGGCAGACCAAGATTGGTCTGGTGTACTCTTTCTTGGAGTGGGTGGATCAGGAGCAGGGGGTATGATGCTAGGCAACATGGCTGACCACGCAGGAGGTTTGCCATTCGTCAGCTGGAAGGACTATGGCCTACCCTCTTGGTGGGGTCCGGATTGGTTGATTATCGCGACCTCCTACTCTGGAAACACCGAAGAAACGTTGACGGGCGTCAGAGAGGCTTTGGAAGGAGGAGGTACTGTAATCGGAATTTCCTCCGGGGGAACTCTACAGGGTATACTTGAGAGCCATGATGGGGCAATGTGGATTGATGTACCTGCAGGCCAGCCGCCACGCAGCGCAGTCGGCCACATCTTTGGTTCACAAGTCAATCTGTGTTGGTCTCTCGGCTTGCTCCCTAGAATGGAAGAAAAGGAACTCGATGGCATGCTAGCGAGAATGGAGAAACTCCGAGATAGACTGGACCTCGTCGGAGGTGATGGGTCCATGATGGGTATTGCTCGAGAATTACATGGCCAACGTCTGCAAATTATGTCCGCGCCGGCCCTAGAGGCGATGGGGTACCGATGCAGAACCCAACTCAATGAAAACTCGGGTATTCTCGCGACCGCATCAATCTTGCCAGAATTACACCACAACGAAATCGTTGCATGGGGCGAGGATGATATGCAAGATAACGTGCAAATTCTTCTATTCGTATGGAACGGAATGCATGACCGCGTGGGGCTCCGCGTCGAATGGACCCTAGACACACTACAAGACATCCCAATCCACATTCTGGATTGCACCGGAGATTCTCACCTTGAAGCGATTCTATTCGGTGCACATCTGAGTGATTGGCTAAGTATCGCATGTGCTATTCTTCGAGGTAAAGATCCAACGGGTATAGGACCGATTAACGATTTGAAATCTCACCTATCCAAGATTCCTATGGATTAGTAGAGGGCACCGAGAACATGACGAGGGTCAGGGAATACTGAGAGAGCCCATTCTCTTTCATCAGGATGAACTACTCCTGGTAAATCGTGGTTCTTGGGCTCAATCAAGCTCAATTGAATGTGTACATGAGGAGGCCATCCACCGTTCTCAGATTCATCCCCGAAGTGACCTATTACCTCGCCAGCACTAATCCGCTTTCCCTTCTCTATACCTGCCGTAGATGCTTCATCTAGATGGCCAAAAAGGGCCCAAACATCTGTACCATCGATTTGATGGTGCATGACAACAGTGTGACCATAATCGCCATCCTCAGCATTGTACCCTGCTGCATGAATGACTCCATCCATGAACGCATGTACTGGGGTCCCAACGGGCCCGCCGAGATCAATTCCAACATGGATTGTTCGACCATCAGAAAAAAGTGGAGTGTTGTAGATGCCTCGAATCTCATCGTATCTACCAATAGTCCAAATTGAATCTGGTGAACCATAGGGCAAGGAGCCTGACAAATCCAGCACTACGGGTGGCTCGGGGAAATGAACTACGGGACTATAGGACTCTGATTCCCAGTGTACCATGAACACCCGAGGCAGGGAATCCGCTATGAGGTTCCGCCTGAAAACGATGGTAGGGTGGGCACATCGAATTCCTCGCGATTCTCCTCCTACTCGCTCCCTGTCTATCATTAGCAGACCGCATACACTCTATCCTCGATGCAAGGAGGACTGCCAAATCCCGCATTCTAACTGTGCCTGCAATCTCCATGCTGGCGATGTTAACGATTGTCGGATTCAACATACTTATCCTCGGCCGACTCAGTATCCTAGGCATCCTAATTCTCTGTATTGTCAGTGAAATTGGCTTACGCAGGATATTGTTGAGAACAGGTTACTCGATTTCGAAGCCTGATTGGACGTTCTCAAACGATGATTGGCAGGTATTGGCCATCGCTATAGTCGGAGCTTTCGCATTGATGGCCCCTCACCTCCTCTTCCGAGAACCATTGGGTATTGATTGGATTGGATTCACGTCAATTGCTGAAGCATACGCATCTACTGGAAATACAACCATGATTGGACCTACAGAGGGAATCTGGTTGTATCCACCAGCAGTACCTGGAACTGCTGCTACACTAATGATAATCACAGGAATCGAATCCCATCGTGCAATCTCCCTGCTAGGTCATCTCGGCATCGCCCTTCTGTGTGCTGGACTCGCAGGTACCATGAGTCGGAATAAAGCAAGTGGGGCGACTCTCGTTGCCGTTGTTCTTGGCGCAGGTATATTCGCAAAGAGTATTGACTCAGGATATCCCACGGTACTTTCTCTACTACCCCTTATCCCCCTTCTTCTATTGGTGCTGAAACCACGAAATGAACGAACTGCCATGTGGATAGTGATTGCGATCGCATGCATTTTTTCCGCCTTCACAATTCATCCGTCTGGAGGCATATATGCCGCCCTACTCCTACTCGCCGATAGGGTTCACGAGAGCGTCTTCAAAACCAAGGATGTACGGGTATTGATTAGATGGAGTATAGTCATTGGATTAGGATGGATGATTGTAAATGGAGTCCTCAATAATGTGGAAAATGGACCCCTTACTGCTGAATATGGATGGCAAGGTGGAAGCCAGTTAATACAATGGAACATGCCGTTGCTTCTGGTCGCCTTATGGGGATTGAAACGAGGACATCAATCACTTGAGGTACGAACCCTAGCAACATGGTTCGTTCTCCTCTGGCTATCAAGCCTCATCCACCTCTTCATTGGCCTTGAAGGATCAACTTTCCTCACCATCACCTCTCTTTCCCTCTACAGTATGGCTATGCATGGATTTCACATCCCTCTCGCCTGTCTTGCTGCATTCGCCCTCGCCCCTAAACCCGATGGTTGGTTCCAGCGACAAGATGCTATGGAAATGGGACCTCTCCCTAATCCAATCTCTCCTCAAATCCTCCAAACCTGTTTTGCGATAGGAGGCGTTCTACTCTTATTCACGATTGCTTGGTTCAGCTCCTTGTCAAACCATCCAGAACTATGGGCGCGCACCGAAGGAGATGCTGAATTACAATCATCATTGGACCTCCCTGAGGGGAGTCTTGTCTATGTCGAAAATCGCCCTTGGGGGCATGTGGTTGGAATGGAGACATCTATACAACGGACTGCTCAACCTCACGTAGGCATCACCATAGTTGAAGATAGCATACACAACATGGTCCACAATTCCATAGCATGGGACGATGCAAATCGAATAGCTGAACTAGGTGTGACCCATGCAATCTCGAGTCCTAGAGGAGAAATCAACTTCCATCTCGCCAAATCAGATCATTGGTCAATTGACCAAGAAATCGATGGAAGCCGCCTCTGGATATTTCATCCAGAACCAACGCCGGAATCCTCCCTCAACCACATAATCCATCCAATCAATCCAATTGGTTGCAATGATGGTTGTGAATGGCGAACATCTCCTTGGACGAAACTGTATCCATGGCGCAGCACAACGGTTGTAGAAGAAAGAGCATTCTTGACAAATGGAGAGATAGTCGAGACAATTCAAATCACTGAACCTTTCAATTCTAATTTGGCTAAGATAACCGTGGTCCTCGAAGCGAATCCTGGAGTGAACATTACGCTAGATGCCGATGCTGGAGGAAACACCTCTACGGTCTACCAGACCATGGAGGGACGTTTGACCACGTTGACAACCACCATGGAGGTAAATGCCAACGAAACGCTCTCAATTCATATCCGAGCGGATACTGATGAGGGAGTATGGCTGAATCCTCAAGGCATCTCTGGAAGAGGAGATCGAATCATCGATATTAACGGAGCATGGATTCATTGGATTGAGGTTCAGGAGGTTTTCGTATGAGGGGGCTGACATTACTCCTCCCCACTCTGGACGAAGCAGAAGCGCTTGCTAGTGTGATTGGACGAATTCCCAGAGATGCTATCGAAAACAATGGATATCAACTCAGAATTGTCGTCGTGGATGGTGGTTCAACAGATGGTACTGAGCAAATCGCACAATCATTGGATTGTGAGATTATTCAACAAGCAGGCGGGCGTGGCAAGGGAAACGGCTTACGGGAAGCGTTTCATCGTTTCATACAGACGGGGGACGATTTCCTAGTGCTAATGGATGCAGACGGAACCTATCGTCCAGAAGAGATTGTGAATCTCTTAGAACAACTCGAATCCTCAAAAGTGGAAATTGTCATCGGATCACGTATGAAGGGTACAATTAGCCCCGGCGCTATGACGCATCGGAACTACATTGGAAACCGAATACTAACATGGCTCGCCGTAGTCCTCTACAGTCGCTATGTATCTGACCTCTGTACTGGATTCTGGGCATTCGAACGTTCTGCAATCGAGAAGATGCGACTTAACTCGACAGGATTTGAGATTGAAGCAGAAATGTACACCTCAGCGGTTCATGAGCGAATCCAAATGGAAGAAATGCCAATCCATTACGACCCTCGGATTGGACGTTCGAAACTTGGCTCAATCCGTGACGGAATTCGTATAGCAATGAAATTACTCAAGCGTCGATTCGTCCGACATCCCCGGTCATGAAACCAGTGAACGCAGGCCATCTTTGAAATCCATTTCTGCAGACCATCCTAATGCCTCCATAAGAGCCTCAGACGTTCCGCTACTATGCAGAATATCGCCTTCACGGGGGGGGTCGAAACTCACGACTGGAACGAGACCCATCGCATCTCCAAAAGCCTCAATCGTCTCAAGCAAATTTCTAGTCTGACCCGAGCATACATTGAGAGCTTGAGCATGTACTGGAGATTCTGTGCCCTCCTGTTCCAATGACTCAAGAACCATTGCAAACGCCTGAACCACATCAGAGACATGGACGAAATCACGGGTTTGCTTGCCGTCACCAAAAATTGTCAACAACTGCCCATTGCGCAAACGCTCACTGAAAATAGTGAGTACTCCACTGTATGGTGAATCGCTCGGCTGACCTACGCCATAGACATTGAACAGACGCAGTGCACATACACCGACATCGTCCCTACCAAGGATAGCTGTCTCGGCAGCCTGCTTATCACGACCATATACTCCAATTGGTGCGATAGGGTGAGATTCCGAAATCGGTAGAAATTCTGGTACTCCGTAAATAGCTGAAGTGGAAGCATATACCATTGCATTGACTCCCGCCTTAGCAGCCTCATCGAAGAGTTTGATTGCAGCATGTTGGTTAACACGCTCACTAAGAGAATGATCGCCTTCACAGCGAGGTACAGAAGCAATCGCAGCAAGATGTATCAAGGCACAGCAATCCTCCAATGCTTCGGATCGAAATATTGGATTAGAAACATCGCCCACAATAAATCGGACATTTGGCTCCCCTTCGATTATCTCACCAGTAGAAAGATCGTCGAGGACAGTCACCATACGCCCCTTACTCAAGAGAAGTTTGACCAGATGTCTACCAATGAATCCACCCCCACCGGTAACGAGAATCCTGTCCGCTACCATGTTCCATGATTCAATTATCTCTGTTGATGAAAATTTGGTTGAGGGTTGGATGCCAATAAGAACTTGAGCGACGTTTCAATAATCTCAGTACTGCACGCCGCGAATAAGGGGCCAAGTTAGTGGGAGAAGTCATCGGAGCTGTTCTCCTCGGTGCAGGAGGTATTGTGGCTCAACGTATCCAAGAGCGCCTCTCATCACACCCATTATTCCGATTAAAGGTAGTCGCAGGTTCTCCTAATACTGTAGGACGACGGCTTACTGAACTAAAATGGAATCTAGATTCGGACCGCCCAATCGATCTTGATCTCGTCGTTATATCAATGGCAGAAATGCTGGATACCTATGACTCAATTAAGACACCAATCGCCTTCAGTACACTTCCTGCAGATATCGCTGCAAAGGTTGAGCCTGCTCTTGTAGAACTCGGTTGCCGCGTCTATTCAAATGCGTCCA
Source organism: Thermoplasmatota archaeon (assembly GCA_036124005.1). Classification (GTDB taxonomy): domain Archaea; phylum Thermoplasmatota; class Poseidoniia; order Poseidoniales; family Thalassarchaeaceae; genus MGIIb-N2. The sequence goes on along the minus strand of JAZADD010000092.1, from coordinate 8,513 downwards.
TTCATCGGATGTTACCTGAAGTACCACTCATCGTTCCAGAGGTCAACGGAACTGCACTTGAACGGAGACGATTCGATGGCGCAGGTATTCTCTGCTCGACAAACTGTACTGTCATCCCTGTTGCAATGACGATGGCTCCGATTCATCGCACACATCGTATTCGAAGTGTACGAGTCAGAACAGAACAGTCTTTGTCGGGCGGAGGTGCTCGTCTTCTTCAAACCGGACAATCAGGAGAATACTTCGAACGAACAATTCCTGGAGAAGCCGAGAAGATGGAAGAAGAACTACGGCGTTTGCTTGCAGATATTGATGAGGATGGGGCCGAAAAGTATGCAACTTTTGATGTAAATATCGAGTGCTCTAGAGTAGGACGATTCTTTGGCCATGAAGTACATATCGAAATCCAAACTGAAGAGGACATAAATGAAGAGATGATACTCAGACTCTGGGCAACTCAATCCTCTGTCCTACATCTTGCACTACCCTCATCTCCGACTTTCCCACTAATAATCCGGGAGACAATCCAGCCTGATAGAGATCGGCAAGCTGGGAGGGAGATGACGGATGGATTTGCATTTGATCTCAAAAAAGGGATGTCCATCGTTGTGACTCCACCTATAATCGAAAATGGATGGATTCGCTGGAGCGCTTTTTCCGCCAATACGATTCGTGGTGCGGCAGGTGGCTGCGTAATGCTTGCCGAATTTGATACACAACTAAGATTGCGTTCGTGAAACATCACGAATTCACGTGATTGCTATAACCGCCTTCATGCTGGAAACGACATGGCCCGCACGGAGATGAAGCGAGGAACTCTCAGGGCCATGACTGTAGGTTTGAACGATGATAGAACACGTGTCCTTCTTCTAATGCCACGTTCCCATCGACCCGAATACGAATCTAAAATCGATATGATTGCCCATACCGAGACTGTGCACTCTACCTATCTAAGACCTCGAGAAGGCAAAGAGGCAATTCGCGAATCCGGTATGGAACCTGACGACCATTCTTTCCATCTGATTGACATTGCAACGAAGGATCTTGGCGTCTGGATGCAGGACCTCATCAAGCAAGGATGGGGTCGAACGAATATGGAAATCGTTCCAAGTAATGACGAGGTAGTCGACCTCTTGTGCTTCGCACATCCATCCAGTACCAATGTCGAACGTCTACCCTTGCCATGGAACCCTTTTGATGCCGAAGGTCGATGCTACAATCACATTCCCGATGGGACTATTATCACCAATATGACGCCTGAAGTGATAGAATCTGATGAAATAGTTGAGGAGGATTCCTCTGTTAGTTCCGAAATTGTAGAAGTAGAACCTGTCGAAGCGGTTGTTGAAACCACAAAAGTTGTTGTTGCTGAAACACCCGCATCAGAACTTCTGGAGGAAGAAGTTCGTAGGACAATTGACCTGCTCCGTGCAGATGGCATGGATATGATGCAGGTAATGGAACACCCCAAGTTTGCCGAGGTATCCGAACGCGCAGGTGCTGCCAATGTGGATGTATGGACCATGGTAGTCAACACGTTCCAATGACGAACGGTTCATACCCCTGCAACGATTGGTTGACTCATGGTCCACTGCACGGAATGTGGTCGTGAACAATCGGACGAGACCAAATTTTGCAGATATTGCGGGGAACGAACTCCTGGACCAGATCTTACTGCCCAACTCCGCAGAGAAGCAGCTGCGATACAACGAGTCAAGCAAGGTGGAGCCCCTCCTACAACAACAGGTGATTCTCAATCCTCATTCCGTACTGGACAGCGCCTAGGTGGAGCATAATCCCACCATCCGGAGAGATACATTTCATGCGTATGCGTAAACTCGCCATGACGCTCTCTCAACTCCCACTCCATCCTCTAAAAGAGCCGACTCTAGAACAGTACAGCACTGATGGGGAAGTAGCAGCAAAATGGGTAGCATCTATCGATATGAGGGAACCCTTTGAAGAAGTCGATGGAGTAATCGATTTGGGTGCAGGGAATGGAATTCTTGGGATTGCCGCACTTCTACTTGGAGCGCCTTGTGCTGTCTTCGTCGAAATTGACTACGAAGTATGTGAAGTCCTTCAGCAATCCATCAAATCGATGGGATTCGATGATCGATGTCGTATCATCAACGGAGATGTCTCGGACCTAGGTGACGACCTTGTCCATGATGTAGTAATCATGAATCCGCCTTGGGGTCGTCAAACTCCCAAGGCGGATAGACCGTTTCTACTTGCTGCCAACCGCTGTGCTCGGTCGAGAATTCACCTCCTTCATGGCCGTGGAGCCGCACACATCGATCCATGGGCTGAAACGACAGGATGGTTATCCCAGCGATGGATGGAAGTTGATCTACCCCTACCAGCCAGTTATGCTCATCACACTCGAAAACGTGGCTCTACCGAGGCTGCGATGTGGTGGTTGGAACGGCCGGCGCGTTGATAGGGAACTGTCCGGTCCCAAAGTTCGATGACCACCTCCGAGGGCGCCTTCGTTACCCCGGGAATGATCCTCGATCTCGATGGAGATACCGAGACTGGAACTGGAATCGGATCCACAGAACGTGGATGGATTGCTCTCCGCCCTGGCCGATTCGTCATCTCTGAGGGTAAAGCGGATGTCATCAGTTCCGGATCCACGCCAAGAATCCCTCAAATCGATGAAGTAATCATCGGACGTGTTACTCGACTTCATAACAAGACTGCGGAAATTGAAATCCTCCATATCGAAGGCAGAGATGATGCGAATAGGACATTGGATACCTTTCATCGCTCTGCTGACATTTTCGTTTCGGAAATTGTGGATCGTTTCATGCCGTCCCCAGGAGACGGCATGAGAACACGAGACGTGATTCGTGCACGTGTCATCCAATCTGAGCCAATGGTCAAGGCGAGTTGTAAGGGCGACCCTGCTCTTGGCGTCCTACACGCGATTTGTCCTGTATGTGGGAAGTTCCTGTCCGTTTCTGACAAAGTCGCTGATCAAAACGTTGCCTGCGACCGGTGTGATTACACCGGATACCGCGCACTATCCAATGGATATGGGCATGGACACATATTACCTGATGGCGTCGATCTTAGCGAATTGAATCGTGGAGGAGAACGATGGACTCCAGAGATGGATGGGCGTCTCGGCCACAATGGGGCACGCCCCTACCTCTCACCGATGGCAGACTATCGTCGCGGTGAAGACCACGAGATGCCCGCTAATCAAGCAAACCGGCCTGTTGGTCGAGATGGACGCCCCCGCCGTGAGATGCATGCAACCAATTGTACTCTCTGCGGCACTAACACAAAAGTCCCCTTTGAACCAACTCCAGGTAAGCCAATTAGATGTCGAGACTGCATGGACAAAGTCAAGGAAGGAAACGCAAGTAAAGAGGAACTTGCCAAGGAACGCGAAGTCATCAATGAGATGCGAAAGAAGGCTGAGAAGGAGGCAGGTGTCAAACTGTTCGTGGGAGGCCTACCTCATGGATCAAGCGAAGATGAATTACGAGCCATTGTCGAGGCCCATGGAGAGGTCCGGAGGGTGGATATTGCCAAGGACAAAGAAGGTAATCCACGCGGATTCGGATTCGTCGTATTCGCAGATCCAGATGAGGGGCGTGCAGCTGTCAAAGCACTCAACGGCACTGAACTTGGTGGTCGAAAACTCCGCTTTGAGGAGGCAAATTCTGACAGCAGGGGTGGCCGGGGAGGAAGAGGCGGTCGTGACCGCAGAAACCGCGGTGGAAGAGATCGGCGAAACCGCAACTAAACAAGCGATGGATGAAAGGCTGTAGCATTCATCCTCACGAAGGAGGAAGGACATGGCTTGGCTCGTGATTGACGGGTATGAGGATGAACCGGCTGCTTTCGGTGTCCCACCCTATATCGGCTTCCACGTACGCTACGTCTGTGGTGTTCTCTCCTCAAGGAGTATCGATTACGAGTACATCACGATAGACCAATGGAGATTGGGAATCCGCCCAGACGGCCTCGTAAACGGGCAAATTGAAGGTATTATTCTAATCGCAGGTGCTGTAGTCCCAGGCAAGTATCTCCGTGGTACGCCCATCTCCCTCAAGGAGACAGACCACCTGATTCGATCACTCCCCCGCACGACTCCTTTCCTTGCCGGAGGATGGGCAATAAGAGGATGGAAACAACAAGGTTGGAGCCCACTACGTAGGAACCTCTTCCTCGCGGTCCAAGATACCGATGCAACTTTGGAAAATTACCTTGAAACTGGTGAATGGGCACATCGGCGACGGACGGCTAACCAATGGACACAATGGGCACAAGAAGGGGCGAAGAGCCGCGCCGTAACGGACCACCCTGATATCGGCAATGAAGAACATCCAGGGCCATTGACATACGAGGTAGAAGTGTACCAAGGTTGTGTTCGATACAAACGAGGATGCAAATTCTGTATCGAACCTAAGAAAGGCGTACCTATCTGGCGAACACCAGAAGATATCATCGAAGAAGTGAGCATTGCCATTGACCAAGGCGTCCGCCATGTTCGACTTGGAGGTATGACTGATGTGTACACATACATGGCTGAAGGTGTCGTCGATCTTGAATATCCAATTCCAAATCCCGAACCAATCGCTCGGTTACTCCACGGACTAAGAGATGATGAACGAATAGATACTCTTCATGTTGACAATGGGAACCCAAGTATCATCGCCGAGAATTTAGAACCATCTGAGGAGATTACGAAAACATTAGTGGAAACCCTGTCGGATGGAGCTGTTCTCTCCTTTGGTCTCGAATCTGCAGACCCCTCTGTTCATGAGGCAAACTGGTTAAACTGCAATTCCCACCAACTCAAGACTGCTATTGAACTCATTAATCGATATGGACGGGAACGTGGACCTCGAGGGCTCCCAAAACTGCTTCCTGGACTGAACTTCATTGCTGGTCTGAATGGAGAGACTGATGCAACATATGATCTAAATCGAAATCTCCTCGATGATATTCGGAAAACAGGAAATTGGGTACGTAGAATCAATATCCGACAGGTCGAGGGTAAAGGATTCCAAACCGTTCAGGAAAAACCGTTCAAACAATTCAAAGAATGGGTAAGAAACGAAATTGATGCACCCCTCCTCGAAGAGATGTTCCCACTAGGCCAACGACTGAATGATGTATATTGGGAAGCCCATGATGGACGAACGAGGCTACCTAGGCATGTACAAGACCCAATTCATCGCGATTCTAGGATTGTCGGAAGGCCAGGGCTTACGATGGGAAGACAAATTGGTGCATACCCAATTCTAATCGGCGTGAATTATCACATCCCGCTTGAATCAATGAGTGATATCATAGTCACGGGTCACGGAGCACGAAGTATCACTGGAATCGAGACAAATCTTAACCCAAATACAATGACTGAACGGCAATTTAGCTGCATCCCCGGAATAGGTGATCGTGGAGCTTCACGAATAGTAGCAAACAGAGCAGAACGAAAGAGAAACGCACCCAAGATAACTCCATTCGATTCATTGGCTGACGTATTTGATAGTATCAACGTGGAAGAACCGGAACTCGCATCGAGAATCATGAAGGTGGACTGATGAGTATCCAACATGCCTTATTGGATGCAGCGAAACGTCTGCGTGATCTCACAGAACAAATTACACCTAAACTGTTAGAGGAATGCGATAACATCGATTGGGTCTACAATCCTCTGATTTACGCGTGGGCGCCACACAGCGAATACATACGTCGTCATGGAACTCAGGGCGCACATACTATGCTCGTAGGAATGAATCCAGGACATGGTATGGGCAATACTGGAGTGCCATTCGGATGCCCAAAAATGGTAAGAGAGGTGCTTGGCATCGTAGACCTCCCGGTCGAACAACCTCCACTAATCCATCCAAAGAGACCTATTTACGGACTTGAACACCCCAAGCCCGAGGTTTCAGGAACTCGCATCTGGAGTGCACTCTCAGAAGCCTTTGGTAAGGGAAATGCACCTGGAAAACACGTGTATATCCTCAATCATTGTCCACTTTGGATGTTTAATGAGAAAGGAACCAACATCACACCTGACAAACTACGAGGCTCTACCGCAGACACACTTCGTAACATCTGTGATGAGCACCTCAGGGAAGTTGCAGACATACTAGATTCTAATGTCGTCATAGGAGTAGGGCGCTATGCACAGAGGCGAGTTGAAGCCATCTTCCAAGATTCTAAAATCGAAGTCAGAAATGTACCACATCCTAGCCCTGCAAACCCATTCGCAAATCGAAACGGTGGCGCGGACTGGAGAGAAGCCTTTCGTAGCGTGCTAGGAATCTAACGACGATAACGCCTGAATGTATTAATTCCCATCGTCAGTAGAATTAACCCCACTAAAATTGAGCTGAAATCTAGCGTACTTGTAAGCATCACTGTATCGGTGGACTGAGTGCCTTGGCCACCGCCACCGCCACCGCCACAACCTGGCGGAGGAGGGCCAATACCTGGACCCCATGTCTCTCCATAGCCAGAACACGGATCATCTCCGCCTCCACCATTGCCTCCACCATTACCTGTACTCGGAACTTCACCATGATAACAAATCAGGAAATATGGGAAACCCATCTCCCCTATCCCATTCTCAATTGTTGAATGATAGTGGTAAATACCCTGAGGGAAATCTGGAGTAGGTCCAAAATGACCATTGCATACATCGAGATCGCCCATTCCATCAACATACTCATAGTCATCAATCCCATTGTATCCTGTTTCTCCAGCCTTCAACTGGTATGACGATTTCATCTCCACTACCTGACCGGTTCCATCATCACCATAGATTCCGTAAATTGGATAGCCATCAAAAGCAACACCGATAACGGGAGATTCAACTTGAGAATCCAGCGAAGAAGGGAATGAATAATCCAACCAACCCTCATTAGCGGTCTCATTAGGGTGCCAATGCATGATATTTGCATCTGCATGGTAATGATAGGTACCTCCTGCGGAATGACCATACCCAATCCCTAACCAAATCTGTTGACGATCTTCTTCGTACTCTCCATGGTGATAGGCAACTGCATCCCCTCCGGGGCCATCTTATGGACCAAAGAATGGTACGCCATTCATGCCATAAGCAATTGATCCTCGATCAGCTGCACATTGGTAGGCCCCACCTGCTGAGGGGCAATTAGTAGACGAATGACCGCCGGTAGTATCGTTTACTGGTTCACGAGGAATAATGAGTGTATATGATTGCGGTGCTGCACAACAACCTGGCCCGGATTCAAGATCATGGTTAGGGATTCCATTCATTGTGATTGTGACATTATTCTCATCCGTGGTAACAGTCACCTCACAAACATGATTGTCGTCACCGGTCGTGTTGTAATCGTCAATCCCTGTTCCAGACCCATTCTGGCACAGGAATTTATCCATCCAGAATTGGGCTAGGTCTGAAGCGTCATAGCCACTATCATCTGTTGAATCACAACCATCAGGAATACCATCTGAATCAGAATCCAAGGTATCATCGTAGCCTGGACAAATGTCAGCATCGTCATTGACTCCGTCACCATCATCATCGTCATCACAGCCGTCGGGTATCCCATCTTCATCTTCATCGATGTGATCGTCGTGACCGGGGCAGATATCCTGTTCATCATTGATACCGTCGCCATCAGTATCTGGGATGATATCATCAAATTCGATAGTGACTTGGTCTCCATCAAGCAATGCAATGAGATGCCAATCTACGTTCTGAGTCACTCCGTTCACGGAGATAGTTACATTGGAAGGATCAACAAAAAGAGGGGACAACTCATTGCTGATTATTTGTGAGATGTTCCATACCTCGAAGAACAAAGTTAGGTTGACTGTCATCTCCTCATAAGTCTCGATGTGGAGTTTACCAGTGTCATCATGTGTATGAAGAAGGTGCATTTTGTTAGGGCATGCCGATGTATCGATGCCCATCCCTGATGGAATTACGACTTGACTCCCCCGGACGCTGATGTTGAGATACGGATGGATGTGCATTGCTAGATTCTGATGGCTGTCTAGACATTGTTCTGCGAGAGGGAGAGGCGTATTTTCCTGCTCTGTATCATTTGTTGAATCCTGTGTCTCATTTGTGGAGGCAGTATCATTCTCGTCCTGCTCCGTCGTCGAATCATCAGTAGTATCGCCGGAATCAACCCCGTCGTCGTCTGAATCAATGACGATTGGAACACAACTGATATCAGAACTTAGAGGGGCATCCATGACGGGGGGGCCCGGTTCGGTTCCTTCAGGACATTCAGACACATTATCCTCCGAGATTATTTCCTCTGGAGTATCGTTAGTGAAGATACAACCCGATAACGGCGCTGCGAAAATGAGAGCCGAAAGCAAAATTGGAAGAAGGCGCGACTTCATAATTTCCCTTCTAAATCAACCATATATGAACGGATTCTACCTATGATTCAGAAAGAAGGGGTTCCAAAATGCCGCCGGTGTGTATATGTGGCATGCCCCTCTTGGTGTGCTGAGGAATACCAATGTGGAACCCCCCTCCTGAA
>JAZADD010000091.1:0-14842 GCA_036124005.1 Thermoplasmatota archaeon | reverse complement strand
ATACCCGAGGTGTCCTCATACACCTGAATAACGGATTGATCACCATGTATTTCGATAACCTCTCCCATCAGTTTCTCATGGCCGACTCGGACCACTTCATACATTCTTGCATCGATTCCAGTCGCAGTTACAACAGGTCCTGAGATTCGGTAGATGACGCCTTCATTATTGCTCATTTCTTTCACTTCCGTTTTTTTTTACTTCCATAGGTCGACACCGAGTGCCTTCCTGATGGACTCCCGTAGGGTGTTATCCTCCTCGGTTCCAATACCAAGGAAGGTAGGGGTCACGCTGAGGTTCACCTCATCGCGAATTCGCTCTGGGAGTCGGGAAAGGTCCCCAGAGTCGAGAACGACGATTCCGACATCCTTGTCGGTAATCATCGAGCGGCAGAGAGAGGCAAGTTCCTCCTCGTCCGCGGGATTATGGAGGTGAGTGATGCCTGCAAGCTGGAATCCAAGAGTGAATTCCGGGCTTCCAATAACAGCAATTTCCATATTCAATCCTCACAATGTCAGATGCGCTTCAATCACGGGCTCAGGAAGCCCGGCCGCCTTACCACGCACAAGTAAGCGGAGATTCTCTACTTCGAGCAATTTACGCTCAATGTAGTATACAATCGGCATCGCTGAAATTGGATGCAAATGGGAGAAACGAAGCAATAGCTCACTCCTCTTATGATGGAACAAATCAACAACGGGATCCATTGTTTTGGACTCTGAATATTTCTGTAGAGCCTCTTCAAGACCACCGTCGTCGAAAGACAAGGTACGTCGAACTGCCTGTAAAACGTCATCGAGGTTGTTTGCCTGAATCAAAGCCGCCTCAGTGGCGCGAGAAAGACCGCTGCCGGGGAGGAAGATGGCGGCGCGTTTTTCAGATGAGATTCCCTGACGCATAGCCCGAAGAATATTGAGTACATCCCGATGAGCGATTTCCATTTTGAGGTATCTGCGTAATGATGCATTAGGACCACGATTGGGCACCACAGATAATGCTGATTGGTAATAGGAACGATCGAGAGCATCCTCGTAGTCAGCAAGAGTATTTTCAGGCCCCATATCACGGAAAATACGGCGGCCGATTCCAGTCCTGGAGATGCTAGCAGCCGCTTCTTCGAGCGTTGATGTGGATTCAACAATGGCAATCCACTCTGCATTCTCAGGATTCTCCTTAGGAAGAGCACTATGACTGATGCGTTCTGTCTCAACTCCTCTGTCAACCGCCCTTAGCACCGCTTTCGCCTTATTGTGGTCAATCTTGGTAGCCCAAACTCCGACTATGTCGGAAAGTTCGCCTTGACAGAACTTGAGCACCTGATGTACCTCACGATCGAGATTGTGACTCAGACCGGCTTCAACGAGTTCTGCACCGGCTAGACGATGAGCATACAAATCGATATCTTGACGATATCCTGCATCCCCTATACTCGCTGCGATTGCATCAGGTTGCTGCTTAATCAATTGGCGAATTCGGGTTCGGTCGAGGAGGCGTCCGCGGCGGGAACGAGCACGTGCCGCCGCATTGGACCAATTTCCTCGACTGAACATACTGATTCCACCTATTATGCTCCAAAGAGGGCTTGATTGACATCTCCAAGGGAGGTCAACCATGCATCATTCAATTTCGAATCGAAAGTATAGTCCAAACTAATACTTCCATCGTTGGATACCAACATGAATCCGCCAAGCGCTTCAATATCATCACCTAGAGTGAAATCGCTTGCCTTCTGTTCAAGTGCAGAACGATCAATCGAAGCAGGTCGGAGAGTCATCTTGCCCTTCGCCTCCGCTTTGGCTTCCTTCAATAGTGAGTCCAACATTGCTGAGCGCTTACTGAGCTTCGGGCTTCCGAGTTTCTCACGCACGGCATCGTAAGTCAGATCAATCTGCACTCGCTTCGCAATCAAAATGTCCTTCTGATTAGACTGGCGAGCGCTAGCGACGGATTCTACACCAATCTGGGCGGCTTGCTTCTCGGCTGACGCCATAGCATCAGAGCTAATGGCGGCAACTTCGGAGTTTGCTCCTTTGGAAATACGCTTAGCTTCTGCCTTAGCTTCTGCGATAATCTCCGATGCTTCGGCTTCGGCCTGTGCCGCGATATCCTTGGCAAGTTTTTCTAGACTCATGTCACTGTCCTCATGTTGTATTGCATTCGTATGTTCTGAACGGTTCACTCAAATGTTCACATTAGGAACATTGCAAGGAAACCGAACAGGACAATTGTCTCAGGCAATGCCGTGAAGATCAGACCGGTAACGAACTTGTCTCCGTCCTCGGCGACCATGCCAACGGCTGCTGCGCCAATCTGACCCTGGCTGAGACCAGTGCCAACACCAGCGAGACCGAGAGCAATCCCAGCGCCTAGGGGCATACCCCAAGAGTAGCCGCTGCCGTTCAGAGCTGCATCTGCTCCGGCCGCTGCGACCACGTCTGTCAAGCCAACAAAGGCCAACAGGACAATCATCATTCGTAGTGCGTTCCTCATCAATTTCGGGTTCATTTCTTCTTCCTCCGTGTTTTGTATCCGGCGCGAAACCGCGCGGGAATGTCATTGTTGCCCCGTATCCACCTCCACGAATCGGGACCGACCCCCGAGAGGCGCGAAAGCCTTCCCGGAAGCTGTGTAGAATTGTCTCATCCACTCAACGAAGTGGAGACGAGCCGCATGGATATTGGGACTAAAGACACCAAGAACCCATGCGAAAATTTGGACGCAGAACCAACCGATGAGCGCAAGAATTGCAACGAGTATTGAACCACCGGTTGAGAATCCCTCGACAATCATCGGATAAAGCAGAGAATTACCTGCCTCTGCAATCTTGACGCCTACGATGCCCACGGCGAAAAGTCGAACATAGGATAGCGTGGTAGGAAGCATACCAATAGCCTCGATTGGAGCGAGAATGCATGCGACCCACAAAGGAACCTTCTCATGCACCAGATGGATGATGAGAAGAACAACACCGATTGCAGCCGCAATTAGGCCTCCAAGTTTGAGATTGGATAGCAGCTCAGCATACTCGGGACTTGGCCCTCCTCCGGAAATGAGGTAAGCATACGAGAAGAAGAAGCCGCCACCAAGAACGAGCATCCAGGAAACCTTTCCATAAAGTGCACCGGACCAGCCATGTCCATGACGAATCTCATCGATGGCCCCAAGAATGAAGGCAACCATGAGATGAACAATTCCGAGGTAGATTGTCAGAAGAATCAGATCAGTCAGATTGTAGGACACACGGTGGAATGGGAAGGCTAGAACGACACCCATCGGAAGGTGAGTTTCCCAAAGGCTGTGCTCACCATAATGGTCGACGACATTGGGGAATTCCCCTCCATAGGGATAGAGAACCGAAAGGGAACTCGCCCATGATGGAACTCCATCATAAGGGTGCCAACCCTTGTGACACTCCCCTGATGCGCCTGCAGCAAGAGCATGTCCCGAAGTTCCCGCGTACGCACCACAGGATTCGTAGTGTGGCAATATCTCAAACCCTGCAAATTCGCCATAGATGTAACCGAACAAAACAGTGGATAACCCGATGTAGGCTACCAATTTCGCACCTAGAATACCAAGTTCGTTTCCTGAATCCTTGACACGTGAGTAAATCAAACCTGCAAGACCAAGTGTCATGAGCCCGTAGAGCATGTCTCCTAACATCAATCCGAAAAAGAGAGGATAGGTGACCAACATGAACACCGTTGGATCAATCTTGCCATAATCAGAACGCCCCACTGCATCCGTAAGGAGTTCCATAGGACGAGATAAACCATGATCGCCGAAGGCCACAGGTGGACTTGGGTCATTGTGGTGCCCGTGTCCATGAACGCCATGGTGCTTAGGAGCAACGTCGGTATCGACCTCGATGTGGCTGCATAGCCCCTTGAGAGCCGTGCGGACCTCCTCTTCACGGTCAGCAACAATCCAACCATCAATCATGAAAGCATGCTGACTCACCGCAACGCGAGCGGGAGCAGTCGCTTCGATGAAATCACGTTCTAGGAGTTCGAGTCCACAGACCAACTTGTCCCCGTGCTTTGATGCCCATGTATCAAGAGAAGATTCGAGTTTCTCAATCTCTGAATTGAGCTCTTCGAGTAGAGTTTTTGCTTCAGACAGAGCTTTCTGTGGCGAACCAGCCCCTGTTGGAGGCTGAACAGCGGAAAATCGCATCGATTCTAGGGCGTTATTGACAGCATTAGCATCATCATTTGCAACTACGACCATAGTCAAGCCGCCACCTGAAGTAGCATGACCGTCGACGCCCGCAGATTGCAAAGCATCCTGACCAGAACCCTTGTCACCAATACGACCTATGAAAACAGTAGCTGTGCGATAACCGTCGAATAAATCGAGATCTACGTCTAATTCAACGAAAGAGGCAAGCGAAGCAATCCTCTCTTCCGCGGCTTTGGCATCAGAACGCTTGTCCTCTATTCCCGAAATAATGTCAGAAATATACTTGATTTCGTTAGGTAGTTCGCTATCAATCCAACCACGCACCTTCTTTTCAGAGTGCGTTCCTTCAGGACGGGATGAATCTACCCACTTCGATATACTCCGATAAGTAGAGAGATTTTTCGCCACATCATCATGATCAGCCCGTGGAGAACCCAGATTCAGGTGCTCGCCTTCCTCCCCATCGAAGTCGATTAAATCAACTGCCTTCAGAGAACACAAGATATGCATCACAGAATCGAGATCTTTGCGAAGACCGGCAGCATTGAATCGCGCCATTGGACGATTCGTTAGTTCGCCAACCATGTCTCAATCCTCTCCCCGAATATCCTCATGAAAGAATGGTATCAATAACTGATTGAATCGCAGCATCACGATTTGACTCTGCAGATTTGTTGATTGAATCGACATTTGCCATGCCATCCTTGTGGACGGCTTCTGCATCGCCTGCAGCGGCATCTCTGGCGGACTGAATCGCTGCTTGTGCAGAGGACTCAGCATCCTTCTTCCCGGTGTTGAGCGCGTCGCTAGCAGAAGCGCGTGCTTCACTCAGAATCTTCGCAGCCTTTTCCTTAGCAGTGCGCACAGTTTCCTCTGCCGCGGCTTCAGCATCCTTGATTGTTCGCAGGATGTCATTTCGACCCATTGCAATCTACCCTGTGACGCGGGAATAAAGATGGGCTTATCATATTCACCGTTGGTACTCAAGGGTGATTGAAGCAGTAAAGGACGGCATAAACTCAAATGAATCTCTTATTTCGGAGAAATTGTGGACCACATCAGAATCGGTGAGGACGACTGGTCCACCCTTCAGGCAAACCTCGAAGCCACCATACCTGTCTACGACCGAATCAATCGCTTCGCGACCTTCGGCCAGGACCAACGTTGGCGCCGCATGGTCCAAGACCGACTTCCGTTGGAAGGAAGAATCCTTGAGGTCGGATGTGGACCCGGAACCTTTGCTGAAAATCTCGATGGCCGTGAGTTAACCTGCCTCGACCCAATTCCTGCAATGTTAGCTGTCGCCGAACCCCGAGTCAATAAAAAACGGGAGGCACGGGGCTATACCCCGGCTACCTTTGTTGAAGGAACTGCAGAAAACTTGCCTTTTGGGAATGATACCTTCGATGCCGTCTGTACACTATTCTCATTCAGAGATTGGTATGACAAGCCAGCCGGACTGAAGGAAGTTCTCCGAGTACTGAAACCTGGTGGCCAAATCGTAATCGTAGACCCTGCGAAGATTAACCGAGTTCACGGATGGCTCGGCTATCTCTACATGCGCATATGGGTAGGGTCATATGCTCGCTTCATCTGTCGTCAGAAGGATCATCCTTGGAAATGGTTGACCAAGACCTACGTTCACTTTGGAACTACAAAGGATTACGTCAGAATGTTGAAAGAAACTGGATTCACAGACGTACAATCGAAAGTTGTGTTTCCGGGAATGTCAACAATCTGGCAAGGTAAGAAACCTTGACAACCAATTTATTCCATACTTTGAGAATCAAACAACGCAATCAGGGATTAGAATATCCCAAACATCCGCCGGCAGGTTACTGCTCGCCATATGATTCCCTTTGTTAACGGATTGAAAAGTAAATTCAGAAGCCAATCGGGAAGTCTGAATAGGATGCTACCAATTTTGAATGAGCGCTTTGAATTTCGCATGACTTTGCCCATTTGTTTTTTCCATCTCAATTCGTATTCCGTTAGTGGAGTCCCATTTTCCAAATGCTCTGCAATTACCTGGCCTGCGATTCTCCCGCCTACCATCGCGATAGTGATGCCCGCTCCATTTGATGGCAATACCATCCCTGCGGAATCGCCAACAAGCATGTAATTTCCTTTGACGAATGTCTTGATTGTACCAGACATAGGCAAGGCCCCTGCGCCTCTAAAAGTGATTTCACCATCGTATTTTGAGATGAACTCATTCGCATATGCATTCATCGATTTCCCTCTTGAAAAATTACGTTGAATTCCAAGTCCAATATTCGCACAGCCCGTCTTTGGGAACACCCAGGCATAACCTCCTGGAGCTGATGAGCCGAAATGTAACTCCACTGCATCACCAAAATCACCCTCCATCAAAACGAACTTAACGGGAATTTTCAATGACTTTTCATCCCAGAAATCTCGCCGTATTGGATCATTATGGCCGCCTGCTCCAACAATGATTTTTGCAATTATTGTATCTCCATTTCGAAGATGTACTGTATTTCCTTCGACTGATTTGACATAATGATCTACGAGGTATTTCGCTCCTGCCTTTTTTGCTAGTTCTACTAATGCTTCATCATGTGCAACACGATTCAACACTAAACCTTCGAAGGGATATTTCAATGGCCTTCCAGAAGGTGGAACTACATACATCTCAGTAGAATATCGAGATATGGCATAATCAGGGGTTTGGAATAAATCATCCATATCAGGAACATCGGGGCAAAGACGACGCATCTCATCATTGCTAGGAACTAATTCGCCACACTGTAACGGAGTCCCAATCGGATCCCTACCATCAATCACAAGAACATCGGCGCCGCTCTGAGCAGCATATCTTGCAGCCGTGCTACCACCTGGACCCCCACCTATAATCACGACATCATGTTCACCAATTTTGGCCATTTCACACCCTCCGACCAATCGAAATCTCTGCAAGACCCTCCATTAGATGCCTAGCAGGAGATTCAGGGAGAGAACGAAGATGGTTGAGGGCGGTCATGAGTTGGGTCTCTCTCAAGTTCATCGTGTATTCTAGTGAACCTGCCTCCTCAAGGAGACCTAGGAGTTCATCCCAATAGGAGTCATTGAAATCAGCAAGAATCTCTGCGATTCTATCTCGTGATTCACCATGTAACATCGTCAACGCATGAATAAGCGGTAGTGTCATCTTGCCTTCATGAACATCAGTTCCTCTGGGCTTACCCATCTGCAAATCCCCTGTCAAGTCGAGAAGGTCGTCCACCATCTGAAAGGCAATACCAATTCCCATCCCAAAGGCCTCGAGATGCGACACGACCTCTTCTGAAGCACCAGCTACTACAGCGGCTGAACCACAAGCAATAGAGAACGGACCTGCCGTCTTCCCTCGAACAATCTCATCGTAGTCTTCGGGGCGCGTAGTTAAATCACGAATATGTTGCATCTGCTTGAGCTCGCCTGCTGCTATGGCAGAACAGGTGCGCATCACCGCATCTACAATCCTATCCTCTGACTTGGCACCTAGACCAAAACCGATCGCAAACAAATAATCGCCCACTACAATCGCCTCTGCGTCACCATAAGTCGTGTGAAGAGTAGGCGCACCACGTCGAAGACGGGCTCCATCATTCAAATCGTCGTGAACAAGTGTTGCGGTGTGAATAAGTTCGAACGAGAGGGCCAGATCTAGAATCGGTGCGTGACTATCTCCTCCGGCCGCCTCGTGTGCTAGAAGCGTCAAAACTGGACGCCAGCGCTTCCCACCTGCCATCAGTATCGAACGGGCCATTCGCATTGCATCGCTAGACGGGCCAGCAAGTTCCGACTGAACTAACTCTTCCAGAGCATGCTCTACGATGTCTCTACGAGATGACAGTTCAGCCTGGAGCGCATCGAGGTCAACCATGGGTATGGATGGATACAGTAGGGTGTGCTATATCAACGGGTGTCCGGTCGAATAAGACTAAGGGGCAGGCGTATGGAGCGAATGGGGGTATATTCTACCATACACCATCCATCTGCTAATCGCCTTGAAGTGGTCCGAGAGCATATCAAAGATATCGAGTTTGAAGTAGTTCAGAGCCTCGAAGATGCATGGTCTGCTCTCGATTCGGGGGATCTAGATCTCATTCTTGCACCTGCAAACCTCGTTTGGAATGACAGAGTGAAAATCGTTTCAATGCAGTTTGATGTTGTAGCTGCTTTAACACGCAACCATCCTCATCATGTCCTAGTAAGTGAAGACGGACTAGAGCACTTTCCTGCTGGAGGGATTGTACTCTGTGAAGAACCCCTGATATGCAGACAAATAAGACGGCGTCGAATGAAAATCGAGATTCGTACATTTGCCTCCATGGATATCGACCCGAACACAGCTGAAGGGCTACATATTGCTCAAAATCTAGTTGACACTGGAGAAATCAATGGATTTGTTACTCATCGAGGAGCGTATGATGCCGCTGGATTGAATGGCCGAAGACACGCGTTACACAACGACCCAGAAGCGAGAGGCGTCCCCCGATTTGTTCCAACTCCATTCTGTGATCTAATGGTTATCATCGCTCGTCAAGGATACCCTGCACACAACATATCGGATTGGACCGACGAACACGCCCTCAATGCATGGATAGTACAACGGACCGTTATGCACCGAACACCCGCTGAACTACACGAACTAATAGGCATCCACTACCGGCAGCAACAGATTGGTCCAATTCTTACTGAAGCAGAACGAGTGAACGACCTATTCATACTCGACAATCTAATAGATCCAGAAGGTGATGTGGACGACAAACCACGTTACGAAATCATCGTTGAAATGCTCAGTGAGGATGGTTTGCGCACCACATCCATCGAACGTATCGGTCCTATCGAACGCCTCGGCATTGATGTTCAATTCATGATGAATGATTGGAATGCCCTTCTTGAACAGTTCATGACTGAAGAGAATGGTTTCATTCAACCTTAACGCCGCACGGAGTTCAACCCTCAGAATCGTGCGCAGGCCCCCCATAAGGGGCGGAAGATATACAATGGCTACGAGGCGGAACCTCAACCCTGAGGGATACCCATGGTGGACGGAGCGGACCTTCTGGTGGCTATCCAGACGGGCCGACTCGAGGAACTCAAAGAAATCGCTGCGAGCCAGAACATCTCACGCACAGGATCTGTCGAAAGATTGCGAATCCGACTCATTGAACAGCTAGTACTTGCAGAAGAGGACCTATCTTGGGATGGCATCCAAGACATGACAAATCGACTCCTGACAGACATGCTCAAGGTATTCGGAATCAAGAGTTCTGGATCCCACAAAGACAAGAGACAGCGGCTTTGGCTCCATGTCCACCAAGACCCAAAGACACTGAGTATCGATACACTGTCAGATATGAATCGCGATGACCTCCACGAACTCTGTGCTCGACTGGAAATGCCACGATCAGGAAATAAGACGCAATTAATCGCACGCGTAGGAGGAGTGCTATCATCTCAAGAAGGTGCATGGGGGCGCATCAAGCGATCAGTTAAACGAGGTGCAGCAACGCCTGCAAAGGTCCCTACTCCGCGGAAAGAATCGGTGACTGCGCCCGAACAACCAACATCTCCACCTGTTGATCAAATGGAAGAAGAAATTGGAGATAGTGAAATTTCAGAACCAGAAACTATGGTGGAATCGGATGAAGATTTCGAACACCAAGAAGAGTTAGAAGACAACGCACCCATAGAAATCGAAGTTGAGACAAGACCACTCAACACCACCATTGAAGCCGGCGCAGAAATCGCGTTGAACGACCTCCAAAGTCGTGAAGCAGAAGTCCGCTCACTTATCCGAGACTTCCTCCTACTAGGTGAGCAAACTCCTGAAGACATCAGCGCATTCATCGAAGACCTCAAACCGCGCGGTTTCGCAATCGAACATTCGATTGTAAGGGACGCTGTTCTTGACCTTGTGTCACAGATGGCCGATCGGCGGGCTGCAGAGCAGGAGGCTCAATCGCTACTCCCAGGATCTTGGCGTGAGCGACAAGCGATTCGTCGATTTGAAGAACTGCGTAATTCCCTCCTAGACGCACTTGAAGAAACCCTCCTCGCAGCACGCGGAGACATTCCTGCCGCAAGAATGGGATTCGAAAACCATGCTCGTGAGAGTGGGCTGGACTTGGAGCTACCAGCAATCAGTGGCCGAGTACATGCCCTCTTCGACCTCCAAATTTCTCTAAACGAGATGGAGATGGATGTCGACCCTGTCGCGTCACGTCGTGATCGAGCCATTCGCCTCCTGCTTCGACGGGTTGACGAAATTGATGCAACCGCACGTGCTACGCTCGAACGCATGGAGATGCAAATCGAATCACTGGAACGTATCGTCGAGACAGTTATCCGTAGGAATGATGGGCGATTCACTTCGTTAGAACACTCACTCATGATTCGATTCCTCGAAAGACGTGGTTGGGATGCAAATCATCCCGAGGTACGCCCACGTCTGATTGCGGCTGCAGGTGCTCTTGCTGTAGAGATGGGTTACATCTCCGAAGATGAAATGCCTACACTGCCTGGACAAATTGCACTCGATCCAGAACGTGTAACCAATGTAGTCGAAACACTCAACGAAGTGCTAGAGTCATTCGGAAGGAAGCCAGCAAGAACTGTAGAAGAACTCGAAGATGTAGAAGAGGATGATGCAGCAGATGAAGCCGAAATTGCTCGGCGCACCCTTGATGCAGCAGATGCGGTACTCGATCGTCTTCGAAAAATGACCGAAGAAGGTTCCTGACTAGTTCACTGTTGCATGATAGGTCTGGATGACACGCGTTACCGACTCAATATCACGTATCTCACGGTTAACAAGGTCAGTGAGAATCTGCTCCTTTTGGCGAACGATGGCCTCGAAATCAGCGGGAGTGCAGCCTTTTGCAGCACATATGATTTCACGGACCTTACTTGGAACACCCGTCTCGACAATCTTGCCCTGACCTGCGTCATACTTCCAAATCGGATTCAGGCGAGGAGTGTCCCCCTCCATCCCTGCAATCTCAGCAACCTCTGTAATCCGGCGAATGTTCTTTCCACCTACATTCAGCCTTGCCTGCATGATAATCAAATCAAGAGCACTCAACATGATTGCTGGTACTGCCATAGGTGGATTCACCAGACGCTTGACTGTTTCATTCGCAGTGTTGGCGTGAAGGCTACCGAATGAGCCGTCGTGACCCGTATTCATCGCCATGAGTAGAGTCGCAGCTTCTGGACCTCGGACTTCACCAACGATAACACGATCAGGACGCATACGCAAACTGGACTTTAGACAGGCATTCATGTCGATTTCAGCGGTCCCATCAGGACGCTCGGCGCGGGTTTCCATCCGCAGCCAGTGATCATGGTGTATGGACAGCTCAGCAGTATCCTCCACCGAAAGAACTCGATCGGACCAAGGTACAAACATTCCAAGGCAATTCAACGTAGTTGTCTTACCTGATCCAGTGCCTCCTGCAATGACGAAATTTGCTGGCTTTGCACCCATGCCATCAACCCAAGTCCAGAACATAGCAGCAAGACGAGGGGAGACCGTGCCCCAACGAATGAGATCCACGATTGTGATTGGATCCTCACGGAACTTACGAATCGTCAAGGTTGGACCATCTGGAGATACTGGAGGAATGGTACCGTTAACACGGGACCCATCTGGTAGACGGCCATCGAAAATTGGGACCAGTCCCGGGCCATCTCCCAAAGGTACATCGGTGAAAGAGGCGATGTTCTTGGCAATCTGTGTGCCTTCATCATCCTCAACCCAAATGTTAGTCCGACACATGCCATGCTTCCGGTGTGCAATTTTCACGCACTGCTTGCCACCATTGTACATTACTTCCTCAAGATCATCGTCATCGAGAAGAACCTGGAGAACGCCGTAAGGGTTGGCTTCAATCTGGCCATTGAATTCGTAGAAAGGAGTAGGATGTCCTTCTTCACTGTAGATGATGACGTCGCCGTATTGATCAATTATGTCTGCCATATTATTCCCTCAAAATAGATTCCCTGCGACAAGGTAGACGCCTTGGAATAGAACTGTCGAAATGAACATCCCGAATGGAGCCATCCATGCATACTGGCCTAATCTGTCAAGCATTCGGCCACTAATCACTACGGTAACTCCCGTAGCAGCCGCAGAGAAGATGTAAAGTGCGTTCAACGTTGAACCCAATGGATAACCCGTACCGGGGCCCGCGAACACGCCGACGATGAAACCAGTGATTACAGGTAACATCAGTGCCATGAGAATAATCATGGTAAAGGCTTGACCAAACACCTTTTCCTCTTTCATACGAAGAAGGGTGTTGAGTTTTTCATACTCAATGCTCATCCGGTATGTAACGTCCTGAAGAGGTGCATTCTGTTCAAGAGCGGCATCGAGCAGATTAACGACACGCTGGACCATAGAACTCCTTGTCTCGATTGCGAAACGTGCCAGAGCAGCACTAAATGATGTGGCTTGAGCCCGTTCTAGAGCAACATCAAGTAACTTACCTGCCTCATCATTTCTGGATTTTGCGACATCTGCAAAGGCCTGTTCAAGCCCAAGACCTGCCCCGAGTTCAGCAGAAATCAGTTCCAACATCTCAGGGAGAGCGCGCTCGATACTACGTCGCCGGCTATGCTCACGCATTAATGGAATCGCTCCACCTAAGCAAATTATGGCAAGAGGGAGTAGTATAATTGCAGCAGGATTGTCGTTAAGACGTTCCATTAACTGCCAAATCATACTCACACCTACCTCTTCATACACCCGGATCCCTAGTGTGTGCCTTGAGTCCAATAAGAGCCATAATAATCACCGAAATCGCATAACCTGCCATTGAAATCATGTTAGCAGTAGCAGGAGAAGGTGCAGTGATACCTGCGACTGGGACTGTGAATAGATAGGGCATGACTGCAATCAATGGAAGCATGATTGGGCCAAGCATGCCAATGGTGAGTAGACCTGTAGGCATACCTTCGAGGGCTTCGATATACTTCTCAATCCGCTCAGTACGCTCCTCTTCTTCACGGTCAGCTTGGCGACGGAGGTCCTCAATGAGGTCTGTATTAGAAGTCACATTTGTTTTGAGTGTGTTAAGGAGACGTTTGTACCCGGTGGACTTCGTCCGTGTAGCTGCCTTCGTCAATTCATCTTCAAGCCGCCGCCCACCATTGACTCCTTTCATGATACGTTCCATATCGGTGCTTATTGCTCCATATCCGCCTCGAGCGAGATTAATCAGGACCGATTCAAGGCCAATTCCTGCACCAAGAAGAACGTCAAATGCGCGCAATGCGGCGAGAAGATCACGGTCTTCAGATTCCATATTCAAGCCTCTGCATCCTCGACTAACACCAATCGTATGATTTGCGTATCTGAGTCATAATCCAACTCTTGGACAGCTACAAGCATTTCACGATCAAGAAAAGGGTCGATGAAGGAAGGTTGGCCGGAACGGAATAAGCCCTCAAGAACCTGATACCCAGCAGTGTCTACCTTTAGGGACAGAGTGTAAATTGCAGATTCCGAACCTTCATCGCGAAGGTCATCCCCTTCACCCCCGCGGACCAACGTTCGTTCGAGTCGCCGCTTGATGTTGACATGCACAGTACAGTTCTCCAACTGCATCCATTCGCCCTCATTGGCCCGGATGAAACAGGAGATGCCAGTCATTGTAACCCATCCTGAACATCCTATGTGGGGGCATGAAGGTATCGCTGTGGTTTCTAATCAAAGGAGGTTGAAGTAACCGAAGGTCTCCTCTACAATCAACGCATCCACATCTCTGAGATCATCGATAACCTCCTCGGCTGCCAAGCGTTCTACACCCATGTCAATACAAGCGCGAATCAAGGTATCATAGTCCACTGGATTACTTGCTGAGCCAAGCACATCGAGAACCCGGGCCTTTGCCATCGCTTTTGCATCCTCCTCACTAGTCTCACTCAAATCAACTACAGGAGGTTGGGCAGGGGCAGGCTCGACAGCATCCGCCTCTGGTATTGGCTCCTTTGGAGGGGGTGAACCCTCGCCCATGCTAATTGCATGCATGACTGCGAGTTCGTAAGCAGAAATGTCCACGTCTCCATAATGTGCACGTGCTCTTATCATCCCATCAACAAGGTCCGCTGGAATGCCCGCATTACGATACGCACTGGCATCCGAATCCAGTTCCTTCGCCCTACGATGAGCATCGATTCGGCGCATCGTAGAATCCGCAGTCCGAGCTAACCAAGTGTGGTAACGCTTGGTATCAATCTCGCGAAACGCCTCGGCCCGAATACTGGTGAAAACACCCCCATCCTCGGTCTCATAGTGGCGAGAACGGCCGAGCATCAACATCAGGAAACGATCGCCGCGCTCAAACTTCGCAAGAATCTCTTCGGCATCGGCATGAAGTTCAGGATTGAAGGGGGCTACATCGAACATATGCAACCCAGATGGATCACGAAGCCGGCCGCGATATCCAGGGCCACTTTCTGTGTCCCTCCTCTCCATACTATCTATTACACCTGCAACGAGCATTCTGGAGGTCTTTGCCCCGAGTTTTGTCACAATAAAGGAAGGATCAAATTCACCTTGACCAATAATCGGAAGGGATGATTGAGAAAACTCTACAGAAAACATCCTCAAAGCAGGTTGACGCATTCTTGAACCACCCAT
>JAZADD010000090.1:0-5859 GCA_036124005.1 Thermoplasmatota archaeon | reverse complement strand
GGATCCAGAACGAACAACCACCTCAGTGATGTTGAGTCATTCGCTAGCGTCTAGTTCGGCCCACTGAAGGCCTATTGATTCGTCCGTTAACCGAGCCAACCTTTCTTCACCAATATCTGCGTAGTCCACTTTCCCTTTTTCCATTCTGCCCAAAATTGTTCGTTAAATCCGGCGCCACCGCCCCCCAGATGAATCGTCTTGTAATTATTTTGTTGTACGTGCAAAGATATCTGGTCAAACAACTGGGTCAAAGTAGGGGCACTGAAAGTAATCCATTTACTCATAACATTGCATATTCGGTCGATATATTATGATTTTCACAGAGATGAATCCCGACTTGTTTGGCCCCAATCAATCGGACAACGGATGAGCAGCCAAGATTCGGCGATATTCTTCTTCATCGTGAACAGAAAAGCAAACCAGCAGAACTTCAGTGATTTTGTTGTTTCGAGAGAACTCCTGAATGGTGTCCAATGCAATATTACATGCCCGCTCAAATGGAAATCTGAACCCACCTGTACTGATACATGGGAAGGAAATTAATCCACACCCATTTTCTTCTGCAAGCATCAACGATGAGCGATATGCTGAAGAGAGCAGTTTCTCTTCGTTGTATAATCCACCATTCCAGACAGGACCAACCGTATGAATTACGTAATCCGCAGGTAGATCAAATGCGGGCGTGATTCTTGACTCGCCCGTCGGACACCTAACTCCTGGACTTACTTCCTTGACTTTCCTACACGCTTCAATCAATCGAGGACCTGCGGCTCGATGAATAGCACCATCCACTCCACCTCCACTCAGCATTCGCTCATTTGCTGCATTTATGATGGCTTGAGCAGGTATTTGGGTGATGTCTCCTTGAACAACCCGAACAGATTGGAATCCCACATCGAGGGACGTGCATTACTCCCCAATCAATAAATCGATGGGGGGCCGTTCCGATTGCCCCTAATCGCAAGGGTACCCTTGCGATTACCCCTGATCGGAAGGGCCCCCCATGTGATTGAGCATAATCCGCGGGTGGAGTGTCCGGTTTTTCGTTGCTTTTATAAAGAAGCTAAGATTATTCTTAAGTTAGCGTCGAAAGCTTAATGCATGGAATTAACTCTCAGCTTAACTCATGCCTGTGATAGAAGGGTACCTTGACGGACGCGTTGACCTGCTGCAGTACGCAAGTTGGATCTACAGCCAAATGGATGAATGGAGGAACAACAGCACCTCTGTGAGAGAGGATGTTGACGAAGGAGAAATCGATGAGGCCTTCGATGAAATCAGGTCTCTGATGAAGCGATTAGAGGATGATTACGCCGAGCAGGGCAACCCCGAAGATGTCAACTCAATCCTCAGTCCTTCGTCCGTTGCAGAGCCGTATAACAGATACCTCATGTGCGTAAAGGAGGACAAGCAGTCAGACTACTTTTGGCATATGTGGAAGACGGACGACACCGCTTTGGAGATTAAGCAGACAGATGTTGATGAATTGGAGTTGGATCCAGAATTCTTGGGGAAACCAATCGGTTACTCAGACGAACTAATCAGTAGTACACTGCTGCAGAACAGTGCGCTGATTCAACATTCGTACCGCTCGACTCCCGAATCGATTTCGTGGCAATTGACGCCAGTGGATCAAGGCGGTGAAATTGTGTATTACGGTGCTCAGCCCTACTGCGAAATAGACGCGGTCTGCAAGGTTCCCTGGATACCCCCGAGTTACCAATCGCATCAATTCGCAAGCAAGGCCCTGAACGGTGACTTGCAGCGCGATGACCAGTGGCAAAGGCTCGTCAGCGTGGCTCGGATTCACGAAATCAGAGCATTTGCCAAGGGACCGAAAAACTACATGTTCAACCCGACGCTTCTGTATGCCAACCTCAATCACCCTAGCGTTAACTTCGATCACGGGACTAATGTACTCACTGTGAATTTCGAATTCCTCGGGGAAAAGGCAGGGGCTTACTTCGACTACATCCCATTTCCAGAGGAAGAGGACCGCAGGCCTTTGTGGATAGTAGACGGTCAGCACCGGATCAGGGGATTCGGAGCCGCTGCAAGGGGTAGCATGTTGACTGGCCCGTTCATGCTCATGATGGGTGATAACGAGGATGAAGCAAGGGCCCTAGTAGCCAGGATTTTCACGGAGATAAACACAACGGCAAAGTCTCTGGACAAGATGCACCAACTGTATCTCAAATACGAGTTCAAAATCCCCGCCAGAAGTTCATCGCACGACTTCCAGGTTGGGGATGATGGAGAGCCTACGGATAACAGCAGGCCGAACAGGTATGCCTATCGATTGGCCCTGAATCTCTCGGCAGATAGAGAATCCCCACTATACAACTCCGTTCAGTTTCAAGATCCTGCTTCTTCCTCCGCGAGTCGAAGTCGGATGAAGAGGCATCTTATCGTAAAATCCACCAATTGGATGGACAAGGCGAAGGGTTGGTTCCGAGGAGGGGGGATATATTCCGATCCATTAAGCGATGATTACCACTATGAAGAAGTGAAGAACTTCTTCATTGCCTACCAAGAAACATGCAACCACGACGGATGGGAAGATGGTAAGGAACGGTGGAAGGGTTGGAAGGAAAGGCGCTCAAAGAAGCCCATAATACAGCAACAAGGCCCCTTTAGGGCCCTCATGGATATGATTCCATTCACTGTTGGGCGACTTGACGAGATTTATTCCCAAGAGGAGCGCCCGTTTTCGGTTGAGCAATTCAAGAGGGTTCTTTCTCCGCTCAAGAACATAGACTGGTTGGCCGATGATGATTTGAGGAGTCTGAAAGGCAGGGGTAACCTGAACGTCCCCCACCTGAAAATGTGGATGGGGGAAGCAATAAGACACGCCGAGGTTTTCTCAGCGGAAGAAATCCTCGATTCTGAATTGAAGTCACTTCCTGGAAGAGGTTTGGTTGCGCCTCCCAGCAACGATGAGATGGACATAGAGTTGGAGGGGGACGGAGACCCTTGGCCGGGGCAACTCCCACTTCAAGTTCGCATGAAAAGACCAATCCACAGCATCCGAGCCGGTTGGTCAGTGGAGGTCGATGTCAGTGGCAGGCGCTACCCAATCAATGTAGATAAGGCGTGGTTCACAACCGATGATCGCAAATCGATATTGACGATAAAGAAAGAAGCTCTACCAGGGGGTTCTGCTGATGCAATAGTCATCCGAGGACGATGGTCGAATGGTATTGATGATGCGCTATCAAACCCAATAATCTTCCAATCTCCTTGAGGTGATGCCGAATGCCACTTCCGAAGGAGCGGGACAGGGCGGTGCAAGTCCTCGGAAGCGCCCTCATGGAAAGCGGCAAGGAGGTGTCGGAGTGGGTGCATGAATTACGATTCGGCAATAGTGACGATGAAACAAGTTCCAAATTGAGATTGAGTCTCATTGCAGTTTCCTCCGACCTGGGGTGGGGCAAGCCCACCTGGCCAGAGATTCCCGAGTCATCGATGCTGCCTTTCGTTGTCGACACACTGGGTAGCGGGCTCTTGGAATCCAGTATGGTGAGGGGGCTATTGGGGAAATACCTAGTCCTGACCCGACCGGAAGTAGGACTGGTGCCCATAAGAAGAATTCTGGGGAGTTGCGAGACCACCGAAATCCCCCAGAGGCTGGCTGAAAGGGAGTTCAAGTTCTCGACTAACCTCGCAATGGAGCTGTGCACCCTATCTGGGTTGCCGTATTGCTACTCAGTGAGAGGAACTGGTGACGACAGGAGTCCTCATGGAATAATCCAACCCTACTCCGCACCCCCTGATCTTGCCGAATTCCAAGTAACGGTGAAGGACAAGTTGCTGGGCTGTCTACGAGAGGATTCCGGGCGCGGGCTAGTAGTAATGCCTACTGGTTCGGGCAAAACAAGGACAACCGTAGAGGCGTTACTCCAGTGGTTCGACGAAATCCCAGAATGGCCTCCCTCGATATTATGGATCGCTGACAGGGACGAGTTATGCGAGCAGGCCGTACAGACTTTCGAGAAATTGGCGCCGACTTCTATTCAAGGAGAGTTGGACTACTGGAGATATTGGCATGGCAACTACACTGAGATTCGAGAGACTGCAAGGGGCGCTATTGTACCCGGGGTGACTGTCAGCTCAGTTCAGCAGTTCCGTAGGAGATTGGAGAACAGAGAGCCATCAGCGAGAATCCTCATTGATTCCTGCGATGCTATTGTTGTGGACGAGGCTCACCGAAATCTCGACTGGATCGAGAGCATTGGAGAGGATATTGCTCGGAAGGAGCGAAAAACACGCTTAATTGGAATTACCGCGACCCCCTCTCGTGCAATGATTAGCGAGACTGGGAGGCTTGCAAGTCTGTTTGGAAATCGGGTCTTCGTGCCGATCGAGGGGGGTGAGAGGGACCCTGGAGGGATGGCAGACAAACTCACCAAAATTGGGATTCTATCGGAGAGAATCGAAATCGAGCCTGAGAATTTGTTCGGCAATGCACCGAAGGGAAAACGTGAATTCGCTATTATCGAAGCTTTGTTAGACAGCGGGTCCGATTCAATCATTGTCTTCACTAACACCGTTGAAGAGGCGAGGAATCTGGCATCTATCTCTAGACTTAGCGAGAAAATTGGGGTCAACTCGGAGCATATCGATGCTGGAACTCCTCTTTCATCGAGGAGATCCACCATAGAGGCGTTCAGAAACGGAGAAGTCCAAGTCCTATTCAATTATGGAATTCTAACAACCGGATTCGATGCGCCCAACATAGATGCAGTGGTCATATTACGCAGATCAATAGACCGTTCCAGTTCACTGTTTTCTCAGATGGTGGGTCGTGGCCTTCGGGGACCTAAGTTTGGAGGCACAGAACAATGCAGAATAGTACACTATCGGGGTGATTAACTGTCCGTATTCTTCCCAGTTCTAACCCAAGGAGACACGATGGGGTACCTGGATAACAACGGTCGTAGAAGAGTGATGTCGATTCGTAGACTTCTCCCGCCCTCGATGCAATCAAGATCCTTGATGTCTTTGAGTTTCGATGAGAGGATCCACTACTCTACCGAGCATGACGATGGTGAGATGAACCTAACAAATTCACACGATTACCCGCTTAATCCAATGAGTGAAGTGTTCGTTGATTGTGGGGCCTTCAATTACAGTAAGATGGAGGTCCCGAGGTTCACTAGAGGTGGTTTCGTCAGCTCACGCTCAGCATTAGAGGAATACACTGACCGTCATCTGTCGAAATTACCTGATGCGAAGTATATTCTCTGCTCTCCAGATCACATTGTTACACAGGATATGAGTGATGAAGAAACCTCGGCGAGGCTCGAATTCACTAGAAGATGCGCCTCATCGTTCATCGACATTACATCGGGTGAGAAGAACGTCAAACCGATTGCCGTAGTGCATGGAAGGACTACGAAAGAGAGGGCGGAAATTACTGGTGAACTAGTAGAGATGGGTTATGACTACATTGCATTCGGAGGACTGGTTCCCATGGCTAGGGGTCAAGCAGCAGTGATATCGCAACTGACTGGTTCCGACGACCTCTCCAACATCAGAATCGGTGAAGATTCGCCACTCGGAATCGCCAAGGCAGCTGGAGTAAAGACGCATATATTCGGACTGAACAGTCCCGATTGGTATAGATGGTGGAAGAGAATGGGGATAGACTCGTTCGATGGTTCGAAACTCTCGCAGGAGGGCGCTGCGACTGGAATGATTTGGATCGAGAATGGGTTATCTATGGAAGAAGTGCCGAATGATGCCTCAGCTCTCTATCGAAGGTTGAAGGTCAAGAACATAAATCGCAGGGAGTTGGTGAAGAAAGGAGTCCTGAGACATTTCGAATGCAGCGATGACGGCGAAATTAATCCCGACAAT
>JAZADD010000089.1:0-29281 GCA_036124005.1 Thermoplasmatota archaeon | reverse complement strand
AGCGTTCAGGTGCGTGTTGGGACCAGTAACTCAGAGATGGTTCTCGCCTCAGTGCTCCAGCCATTGATTCAAGGATTTGGTATGGGGGGCGTGTATATTACGGCGTCTAAGACCGCTCCCAACGTAATCGAGATGATGAACACGATTGGACTCGATGTCTCCTCTGTCCATTTCATTGACTGCGTATCTCCAGGGATACTTGGGGGGACTCAGAATCCGTATCCTAACATTGGATATGTGGATAGCCCTATTATGTTGGAATCGATGCTACTTCGGTCTCTACACTACCTTGAGAATTCAGGTAGCCAACAGAATTTCGTCATCTTAGATTCTGTTAATGCCCTTTCGATTTACAACGAGGAACGAATCCTCGCCGAATATCTTCACACTTTCATCAATACATGCCAGAATCGACAGATTTTGAGCTTAATTGTCAACGTACCTGACCAGACGCCGGCAGGCGTTCTCGCGAACATGGATTTGTATTGCAGTGATTTGATTGATCGTGGTCAAGTGGTTATCAATTAACTAAGGTGGTTCGAATGAGTATAAATTTCGATCCCGAGGATGAGGAATACTACGGTAATATGGGTTCCATTGGTTCAGTCAAGTTCGACCGTATCCTAACTGGAACCCCTCATAACACCGGTAGTATTCCACGTGGATTCACAATCCTTGCATCTGGAAATGCGGGTGCTGGAATGGATCTTTTCGCTAAACAATTCGCGTCCGTCGCAGAGGACCCAGAGAATACTATTTTGATATCTACTTCTGAAACCTCAAATGAGATTCTTTCTGTCTATAGAAAGTATGACTGGCCAACTGATATCCGGGTTCGGACAATGGGCGAGGAGTACAATACGGAGGTCCTGACACGGGAACTTGCTGCCTCCAGATATCGCATAGAAGGGTTTACTCTTTCAGATATACAGAAACTTGCACAGACGCGCTTCGTGGAGCAAAAGAATCACGATTTCTTAACAGACCTCGCCACACAAGTCACATCTTTGGGCCCATACTTTAGAGCAGTTATCGATAGTCTGGATTTCTTTTATTCTCGTTTTGACCCGGCACGTGTCACCTCGATGCTTAGGATTATGCAGGCTCACGCACAACGGAATCGTGGTTTACTTCTTCTGACAGTCAGTGATCAAGCTGTTGAGAAGTCGACGGAACGTGAATTGATGGCCATCTGTGATATTGTTATGGAATTCGAAGTTGGAATGAGGGGTAGCGATTTTGATACAAGAATGGTTATTCGTCGCTTTAGAAATGCTCCTGAAAATCTTGCGTTCATTACCTTCCGAGTAACTCCGGAAGAAGCGATTACTCCCGAGACCGTCGAACGCGTCGCTTGATACGCCGAACCTTCAAGTCCGGTGCGGTGTACATAGGGCATGTGGAACGAGTCAGGGAAGAGGAAGGTGCGGTCAGCCCGGTAATCGCTACCGTGCTTCTTCTTGCCATTACCGTCCTCCTAACAAGTGGTATCTATCTGATGGTACAAGACGCAGTCCGAGTACCGGATAAGGGTGTGCCCTACAGTCAACTTTCCTCTCAGTCTCTTGATAATGGCTTCCAAGTTGTACGTGTCACTGATCTTTCGACTGAACTTCTCACGGCAACTGTGAAGTTCCAACTTATTCCCCCCTCGAATAGTAATGCCTCCATGATCGAGGGCATGGTTAACGATGCTGATGTGTATGGTGCCATTGGTTCAAACGTGACTTTCCAAGATCGTGATGCTGGACTGACTGTAAATCGGGGCGATTACTTCATTCTGAATGCAACTGCCATTGGTTCCGAGGATGGGGACTGGACCTTCCGTCTCTTTTTCCTAGGCAGTGGATCTAGAGGTGCTGCCGATCTTGGACAAGTTATTCTTCCTCCAGTTGTCAACTCATGATTCTTAGCGAAGAATGAAGCCAATAGGCCTAGTGAATAGTTTCATGGTCGCGGACTCAAGGGGCCATTCAGACGGTTCTACAATCAGAATTGAACCACAAACGAGGAGTTCGATAGAATGGAATCTTGCTCCGTCTAAATCTCATATGATTCGTTGGCTTTTGTTGGCAGCAATATCGGATGAAATTACCAAAATACGATTCAGTGGTTCACCTGGAGCGGATATCCAATCAATGGCTCGATGCTTAGAACAGTTTGGCGTCGTTATAGTTCGTGAACATGGCGTTTGGATAGTTCATGGAAAGAATGTAAATGGTTTGACTGCACCTCATAATGTGGTCAACTGCGACAATTCTGGAACAGCTCTCCGCCTACTTCTTCCATATGCTTCGTCTTTCGATGTACCCGTTAGAGTGGATGGAGATCATACCCTTCGCAGTCGCCACCTTCCTACACTGATTACTGCTTTAACCACGCTTGGAGTACAAATTAGCCCAGTCAGTGATTCTAATTCACTTCCTTTTCTAGTTCAAGGTCCTCTAGAGCCATCATCCATCACTCTTGATGTATCCATGTCGAGTCAACCTCTCTCTTCCATCCTATTTGCAATGCCTCGTATATCCGCTTCGATAGATATTGAAATTCAGGGTGATGCAGTTTCTCGCCAGCATGCTGAATTGAGTTTTAGAATTGCAGCCGATACAGGTTCATCGAATAGATGGAATGCGAATATGGAGTCCATTCATCTTGAACCATGGTCTCCCGTAGTTCCTAACAATGTACAGGTTCCAGGTGACATGAGCCTAGTTTCGTTTGGTTTACTTTTCTCTCACCTTCATGGTGCAGAACTTACAATCCCTAATCTTCCTTCAGAGGATGAGGGTCTTGGATCCGAAATACTGCTTGATTTGATGGCTTCATCCACACATGGCATCTTAGACATTGATCTAAGGGACGCCAATGACTTACTTCCACCCTTAGCCGCTTTCTTGGCGACTGGTCCGGGGGGGCGTCTAAGGAATGCATCTCATGCGCGCCATAAGGAGTCAAATCGGATTCAGCGTTCCGTTGAACTTCTTTCACAATTCGGACTCATTATCGAAGAGATGGAGGATGGTATCCAATGCGTGGGAGGGCAATCTCCTGTTGAACCGTCATCAATTATCGATGTTCACGGGGACCATAGGCTTTCGATGACCGCGATTTGTCTTGCAACGAAGGTGGGCGCTACCGTGGGTGATGTAGGTATCTGGGAAGTAACTGACCCTGATTTTCTCAAACGCATCAATTCCTGAGATTATTCATGTTAGCCTGATTCTGACCATAGTATGGTCATCCTCTCCAGTAGGGGGGTCTTCCCAATCTGGGTCGCCTGGAAGAACAAGGTTACCACCGATGCCATCAAGAGTTTCAGCGAGTTCGATTTGAACCTCTGAGAGTTCTTTCCATGGGACAGAGCCGCTTCGCAGTCGAAACCATCGTTTCAACGTATGAGCCGCCTTCACGCTCCGCCTCCATAAACGGAGGTGGAGGCGTGCCCCGACTGCCCATAGCGGCATGATGATGAATGTGAGTAGAGGCCATGGGATTGCGGTTATCGAACTCTCGAGAGATCCAAGAAATCCGTGACCTAGAACCTGCCAGATTGGACTTGAACTTGATGCTAGGAGCCAAGCTACGGGGAACGATATTAGGAACCACCATATTGGAAGGAGCATCACGGCAATTGCAATTTTCTTTGTCCCAAGTGCATAGGGTTCGTCTTTTGCCGCCTTGGTTGCAATTGGCCCTGCCATCCTGTATGGGGGGTAAGAACCGATTAGTGCACTCCATGTAATTAGCCCAAGCATCCAAATCCAACACCAGATGAATTGTACCATTGCGGATAGCATTCCGAAAAATCCTGGTCTTTTATTTCGATCATAGAGCTCATGTTCTTCGAGTCCGTAGGACTGCATTAATTGAGCGTGCCCCTCTATTTTTGATCTAAGATATTTCGCTTTTTCAGGAGATTCATCCGAGAGGTAGAGCCAAGCTGCTCGCATTCGCCTCGCACCAAGAACTGCTTCTTCGAAAGTTGCAGCCTTTGTCCGGCCAGCAGATCGATTACGGTGGACTGAAAGCAATCCTCTAGTTCTCCAGAGTAGACGCCGATCCTCCCATGTCTCCAATCCATGACTAGTTCTCTGTAGTTCACCTCCTAGGTCATCTGTTACAGCGACAACCCATGCACGGTCAGCTGCTTCTTCAATGCCAAATTCATCAATATCTTTCTTGGTTGGCGAGGGTGCTCCATCTTCTCCAGGGAGAGGGGGTAGTTCCATCACTTGATGTACTTCTACTAAGGCACGCTCTCTGAAACGATTAGGATCCGAGTAATGCAAGCCGATAGGGACTATGCATGGTTCCGGTTTCCCTTCTTTCCGCGCACGTCTTAGTGCAAGTAATATCATGCGTGCTGGCCCAGTCTTAACTCGTTCTGGCTGGCTGGAGAGGTGTGATACTCCTTCGGGGAAAATTACGCATTGCCCCTGTTCTACAAGGATATCCGCAACAGTTTCGATTACCGCCTGATTTCCTTTTTTTCGGTCACCTTTCATCTCATTTTTATCTATAGAACGATATATTGGTCTTGCTCCAGCCGCACGCATAATGCTTCCTAGTATTGGTACAGAGAATAGGGTGTGCTTGGCGATGAACGTAATTTGACCAGGGAGAGTGGAGATCATAACCAACGGGTCAATGAGAGAACCAGGATGCCATGCAGCGAATAGAACCCCTCTTCCTTCTGGAATACGATCGGTTTCAATCGCCCCATGTTCTCTGAACCAAGTTTCACTGACCTCCTTTGCTAGCCAGCGGACCGCTCGATACCCTAGGGGGGTTCCTTCCATTAGGTCTCACTAAGGATGCACACACAAAGCCTGTTCGGCGGATACTCAGAATGAATGGCTATCCTAGACGTCCGAAATGGTCATCCATTTCATTGATGCGCATTCGGAGTACCGTAGGTCTTCCGTGTACGCAGGCCCATGGATTGTGGATTGTTTCCATGTCAGCGAGGAGTCGTCGCATTTCAGCGATTTCTAGACGTTGGTTTGCCTTCACTGCCCCTCGACATGACCTCATGAATGCGATGTCATCTTGTAGGCGCTCAACGCTGTCGAGCGCCATTCCTTCAGTGGCGGATAAATCAGTAATTAGGTCTCTAATGAATCCCTTAAGCCGTTTGTCTCCTATCAGTAATTTTGGGACACTCAGGAGATGTTGAACCTCTTTATCGAATTCTAGTCCGAGTTCTTTCAGTAGAATTCGATATCCTTCTACGATTTGAATCTGTGAAGGGCTCAGTTCGAGTGCAAGAGGTGAAATGAGATTTTGTGCCTCCCAAGACGTCATCTCATTACGGAGTCGCTCGTAACGTATTCGCTCATGCAATGCATGTTGGTCGATGATGAATAGTTCATCTCCACCTTGTGCTAAGATGTAG
Source organism: Thermoplasmatota archaeon (assembly GCA_036124005.1). GTDB lineage: Archaea > Thermoplasmatota > Poseidoniia > Poseidoniales > Thalassarchaeaceae > MGIIb-N2. The sequence goes on along the minus strand of JAZADD010000089.1, from coordinate 23,886 downwards.
GTATCTGCAAATTGTGCTAGAGGCACCATTGAAGGAACATTTGTCTTTTGTCCACTAAGTTCTGGTTCGTCGATTGGAGATATGGGGTCGCCATTTGCGGAATGGCGATGAAGGCGCCTTTCTTCGCTCGACAATGCTGGGGCGATAGGATCCGAGTCCATGCCTGGAAGCGTCGTTTGAGATGCCGGTGAAATCGATACAGGTCGGGGTCGTTCTTGTTGTGAATTAGATGGAGATATTGGTTGGTTGAATCTACTCTGTACGGAAGTCGCAGCAGTCATCCAAGATGGTTGAGTAGGCGGGATTCGAGGGGGAGCTTTTCGCTCTAATGATTCAGGACTGGTTTCACTCGTTATTTGCACTGCTCCCAGTGGCTGATTAGGAGTGGATGGGCTGCCCGTGGGTATTTCGAGAAGTGTGTGAGCAATGGCTCGTTCCAATCGTTCTAGGACCCGCCAAGAGTTTCGTAGTCGAACTTCACGCTTTGTTGGATGCACGTTAACATCCACTTCATCTGCAGGCAAATCAAGGAATAATACACACACTGGGTGACGGCCTACCATCAATCGAGAATGATATCCTTTGCGAATTGATTGGAGAAAATCGGTTGCAGCGACGGATCTTTCGTTGACAAATATGTGGATATCATCCGACCTCCCTCTATCCATAGCGGGCGGAGAAATCCACCCTCTCCATCTTTCCTCTCCTGGTGCATCACTGTCTCCAGAAGGCGGTTTTAGTGGGATTAATCGCTCAGAGAGTCCACCGAGTACATCGAAGAGGCGATCTTCTGGCTGTTCGACTGAGGGTGAAGTTAGGGTTGTTCTTCCATCAACCTCGATGCTGAAGTTTACTTCTGGGTGAGCTAATGTGTAAGCGGTGACTACATCTACAACTGCAGCACTCTCTGTCGTGGGCCGTCGTTGGAAAGCCATTCGAGCAGGTACAGCGGCGAAGATTTCCCTTACCTCAATACTTGTACCATCTGCCATCCCAATTGGTTGTACGTTACCAACCACTCCGTTTACAACTTCGATTATTGCCCCATCAGCGCCCTTTTGACGTGACCGAATGGTTAGGTAGCTTACCGAACCTACAGCGGCAAGTGCTTCACCTCGAAAACCGAGTGTATTGATTGATGCTAAATCATCAGAATTGCGTAATTTACTAGTTGCGTGGCGATTTACTGCGAGAGGTAATTCATCAGGGGGGATACCATGTCCGTCGTCTTCGACTAGAATACGTTGAAATCCACCATTTTCAATTACGACTCGAATTCGTTTTGATCCGGCATCTATACTGTTTTCAACGAGTTCTTTCACGACCTGAGCAGGTCGTTCAACGACTTCACCTGCAGCGATTCGTCCGATTGTGGCTTCATCGAGCTGGATAATCGGCATTCTTTCCATTCGGTTCACTCCTCGACCCAATCGGGGACTTTGCCTCTATTTTCTTCTGCCTTTAGTGCATAAAGCGCTTCCAATGCTTCACGTGGTGTCATGGAATCCGGGTCTAGTGCGGCGAGTCTATCGAGAAGTTCACTCTGTCTTGCGCTCATAATTGGCCCGGAAGTTGCTTCTTCCTTCACTTCGTTTGAATCAACCATTCTCCCCTTAGGTAGCATCCAACCAAACAGAGAAGATTGCCCCTTTGGGCGAGCAAGAGGAATTCCAGATTCACCTGCTCTGGCTCCTTCAGCCTGCTGTTCTAGGAACATGAGTAAATCTCTTGCACGTTCGATGACAGGTATTGGGAGTCCAGCCAAAGCCGCAACTTGGACTCCGTAGGAATCGTCACAAGGCCCTTCGGCGATAGTGTGAAGGAATCGAATACTATTGTCTATTTCAGCGACTTGGACATGGATGTTTACTAATCCATCAACCTCATCTTCTAGTCCTACGAGTTGATGATAATGGGTTGCAAAGAGGGAACGACAACCGGCCCGTCGAGCAAGGTCTTCAGTTACGGACCAAGCGATTGCTAACCCATCGAAGGTAGAAGTACCACGTCCAATTTCATCAAGAAGAACGAGGCTCTTCTGGGTCGCTCTGCGCAATATGTGTGCGACCTCAATCATCTCTACCATGAAGGTCGAACGTCCTCTACGAAGATCATCATGCGCTCCGACGCGCGTAAATACACGATCGACGATTCCTAGTTTTGCTTTGGCTGCAGGAACGAAAGATCCCGCTTGTGCGAGAATCATTATGAGAGCAGTTTGTCGAAGATAGGTCGACTTCCCTCCCATGTTCGGGCCGGTGAGGAGTAAAAATCGTCTTTTATCACCAAAAGAGATGTCATTTGGTACGAAACCGTCCATCGATTCAAGGACCGGATGTCTTCCTGCTGTGATATCTATTCGTTCGTCTTCTAACATCTCAGGTCGGACCCAAGAACGCTCACGGGCATGTACCGCTAAACTGCTCAATACGTCGATTGCTGCAACTCTGCGTGCGATTCCTGCAAGCTCCGCACTCTGTGCTTTAATTTGGTCGCGTAGTTCCAAAAACATCCGATATTCAAGTTCGTTTGCTCTTGAGCCAGCGTTCAGAATATGATCCTCCCATTCTGCTAAATCATCCGTTGTATAGCGTTCTGCATTTGTCAGTGTTTGACGACGACGGTAGTGTTCAGGTACCTTGTCAACATGTGTTTTGGTGATCTCGATATAGTACCCGAATTGGCGATTGTATCGCACTTTGAGCGATGGAATCTCCAACCGTTCTCGTTCTTCTTGTTCAAACTGTTCCAACCAAGCCTTTCCTTTACCTGATTGAACACGTAGTTGGTCTAGTGAATCATCTATACCACTTTGGAAAATACCTCCATCACGTATTGTTTGGGGAGGTTCACTCACAATTTTTTCTTCCAACATTTTACGCATGTTATCGAGTGATATGAGTGGTTGACCGAGATGAGGGATGAGGTCATCTGTCGAAGCCGATGTTAATGTGGTTAAGTTCGGCATGCGTGCAAGCGCATCTGCAATGGCCATGAGATCACGAGCATTCGCACGATCGTATGCCAATCTTTGGGATAGACGTTCAAGGTCACGCATGGACTTGAGACATTCACGGATACCACTCAAGCGTCTTGGCGCCTTGATTAGTGCGGCGATAGCTGCGTGGCGTGACCCAATAGCCTCTCGGTCTAACAATGGGCGTAGAATCCACTCTTTTAGCATACGGCGCCCCATCCATGTTCGAGTCCGATCAATAGCGTGGATTAGAGATCCTACACGTTCGCCGATGAGTGTCTGTGTTAATTCGAGATTCCGTAACGTGGTTTGGTCTAGAGCCATGTGCGCTGCTTCTTCTTCAATTGTGATTTCACGCAATGGTACTGCATCGATGAGGTGAAGGGATCTAATGTAGGAGGCTCCAAGGCCACATGCTTCTAGCCCAATGGGCATGGAATCAAGGTCAATTGAACCTAAATCATTCATCTCAAGATGTTGGCGGACAGATTCGATACATTTCTTACTACTTGAATCGAATGTTGAGAGTGAAAGCCCATCTACTTCTGCGATTACGCTCCGCAATTCTTCCATTTTTGCATCTCTTTGTGTGCAAACTAATTCTGATGGTCCCCATCGGAGAAGTTCATCTCGTAAACGTTCGAATCCAGCGGTTGCACTGAATTGTTGCACCCAGGCTCGACCAGTTGAGGTATCGAGAATGGCAAGGCCGATTCCATCCGATTTCAATGAGATTGCTGCAAGTAATGCCGACCCATCTTCGCCAATTAACGAATCTTCGTAAAGCGATCCAGGAGTGTATACTCGGGTTACAACTCTACGAAGAATTTTCTCGCCGGGAAGAGGTTCAGGAGCTTGTTCACAGAGCGTAACCTTATGTCCGGCTTTGACCATCTTTTTGAGATAATCTTCAACGCTATGCCAAGGGATACCTGCCATCGGGACTGGATTTTCTGCATTTTTGTCTCTACTAGTAAGTGTAATGCCAAGTGTCTCGGCCCCGATGATTGCGTCCTCGTAGAACATCTCATAGAAGTCCCCCATCCGGAAGAAGAGGATAGTATCGGGGTGCTGTTCCTTTATCTCCCGATATTGGTCCAACATTCCAGGGCCTTTGGCCGCCATTCATTCACTCCCTACCGCAGAGCGGCTCAAGGAGAACTGCGCCTACGCATGATAAACAACGCGATTAGTTTGGAATCACCATGCGTCGAATCCCATCACGTAGAAGTTCCTTCCTAGAATTAGAATAGTTCCAAGGACAATCGTCAAGAAAACAGAATCAAAGAGAAGCCCTGGTCGCGCAATTGGATCAGTGTAGTCGTCTGTATCGAGGGTCAAGGCAGATGAGTCATCATAGACAATTCGAAGTAGGCCTGAGTCAGAGGATACCATCCTTGGGTTTTCTCCCGTAGGAGAGTCAATTTTCATGGAATCAACTCCATTCTTCAAGTCATAGGTTGAAATTATCTGTTCTTCATGTAGAATCCATAAGCGGCAATCAGAATCTACTGCTGCTGCGATGCCGCCTTCGAGATCTGTAATGGGGCGCACAACACCCGTATCTGAAATCATCACTGCAGAATCCGTCGATACCGCATATCCGAGAATCTCATCATGCTCAGAAATCATTAGAGTATGATAGGGGTGTCCGCCTCCATGTTGAATTAGTGTCGCATCTGGTTGTGAGCCTAAGGAAGCAGATGCCATGAGTAGCACTTCTCCACTTGATGTGGAGGATATTGGATTACTGAATGTGGTACTAGTCGCACGGATTAATGCTACCGTACCGGTTGAATCTACCTCTATTCCTTCAAGCTTTATTTCATCACTTGGTAGAGTCGCTGCTAGGCTTAGTTTGGCAGAAGTACTATCGAGGTCAAAGGTTCGGAGTTGAGTCTCAGAATCGCGTTCGATAATCACCCATCCACTCCTATTATCTACAGATATAGCATCAATCACATTGTCGGATGATGTGAGTACATCAATCTCTGTGATTGTTCCACCCATTAGATGTACTAGCATACCTTCATCGCCACCAATCAACCATCCTTCAGAGTTAGATGATATCGAGTTAGGTGAACCATTCAAAGAAATCATTGAAGGTACATCTCCTTCAAAGGTATGAAGTGTATTTATGCCATTTTCACGGACAACTGCCGCACCTACGGAGTTTGAATATGAAATGTCGAGAACTTCCACATCTTCGGCAAACAGATCAATTGCTGCTTCGGTTGGCATACCATTCGCTGATTGAATTACTCCCGCCCCAATTAGTAGGATGCCAATGAATGCGGCGATTGGCATCCACTGGATAGCGTCGGCTTCCGCAGAGGTTGGAGTCCGCTTAACGTCGTCTGCCACGAAGTGCAACCGGAATGACCGGTCCTTGAAGCATAGCCTTGAGAGTAGTGAAGAGTGTGCATCCTTGATTGGGAGTAGTTAATCTCGTGGAGTTGGGATTATATACGCTGTGCAGGTCGCCCGAACCCGAGAGGGAATAGCATGGCACGCAAACCGGCGAAGATGTATCGTCGTCTTAGTGGGCAGGCCTTCACTCGTCGGAAGTATACTGGTGGTGTACCAAACAACCGTATTCTTCGTTTCCACATGGGAAACAGGCCTCGCGCCGAAGCAGGTGATTTCCCTGTTATTCTCCACCTTACCGCAGATAATGCCTGTCAGATTCGCCATACTGCTCTAGAAGCCGGACGTATGATTTCCAATGCGACAATTCGATCAAATGCTGGCGAAGATGGGTATGCTCTCCGCGTCCATACTTATCCTCATCACATCTTGCGTGAGAATAAGCAGGCCACAGGTGCGGGCGCAGATCGTGTTTCTCAAGGAATGCGTCAATCCTTCGGTAAGAACGTAGGCACAGCTGCTCGTGTGAAGCGTGACCAATGTGTAATATCCATTCAGACCGATCCGGCACATTACCTATCTGCTCGAGACGCTCTTCGAAAGGCAGGCATGAAGTTCCCTACTCCTACCACAATCCGCCTCAAGAAGGGTGCGGAACATCTCAAGGGCTTGGTTTGAACGGTCTCTTCAAGACCTATAGGCCTCTGTGGTGAGTTATGTTCTCGGAATCGGAGGCCCTACAGAAGCTCCAAGACAGTGTCGTCGAGGCTCCAGTTGTATGGAGGGGGGATTACCCATACTTCATTCACCCTCTTACAGACGGTGTCCCAAGACAAACAAGCGATCTTTTGTCGGCAACTCGTGACCTTCTTCTCCATCGCATAGATTGGAGCAAAGTAGATCTCATTCTTTCTGTAGAGGCAATGGGGCTCCCCCTTGCATCAGTTCTCTCTGTTGCCACTGGTATCCCTACAGTAGTAGCACGCAAGAGGTCTTACGGCTTGGAGGGGGAACGGATCATCGACCAGTCAACGGGTTACTCTAAGGGAGAGATATGGATTAATGATGTATCTCCAGGTGAAAGAGTTCTTGTCGTTGATGATGTGATTTCGACAGGTGGCACGATGGAACCTGTCCTTAGTGCGCTGATAGACATGGGTGTGGAATTATCTGGAGTTTGGACGATTTTTGAGAAAGGTCAGGGCATGCAGAATTTAATCGATAAACACGAATGGCCCCTGCATAGCCTTGTTCGTATTGAGATGGTAGATGGCGTTGTTAATGTCCTTCCATCTGACTAATAGGGCTTAATCTAGAGCAACTGCTCAAATATAGGTCGTGTGAGGGCAGTTTAACCATGGACCTCGATGCTCACGATTTCCAACTCGACGATTTGGTCGAGAGAATCAAGGCGAATGACACCCGTTTGGTTGCGCTTCAGGTACCTGAAGGCCTCAAGATGCAAGCATTTGAGATGATGGATACAATCGAGTCTGAGACGTCTGCAAGAGTAGTACTTTCTGCAGATCCATGTTACGGTGCTTGTGACCTAGTCCATGATAAAATGAAGAACATCGGGGTCGAATTAGTCGCTCATATGGGTCATTCTCAAATGAACATAGATTCGGGGATGGCTACTGAATTCATTCCTGTCACCTACAATCGTAGTCCTGAGATTGCTCCGGTTATACCTATCTTGAATACTCACAGGGATATTGCAATCCAGAGGGTCAATAATCCGACTAAACCGGCGGTTTCAGAAGTTGAAGCGGTAAGTAAATTTGAAGATATGGTAGGGCGAGTGTCTCCGTTGACAGATTCTAAACTCGGTTTAGTGGGTAGTATACAACATCTACATCTTCTACCCACTTACAAGAAATACCTAGAAGAGGCAGGATTTGATGTAACTATTCCAGTGGGTGGGGCACGTTTGTCGTTCCCTGGACAAGTGTTAGGTTGCAACTATTCTGGTGATGATCCTACAGTTGGCCACTACCTCTTCTTAGGGAGTGGCGATTTTCACCCGATAGGATTGGTAATGCATACTGGGAAACCACTTGCAATGCTCGATCCATACACAGACGAGGCTTCAGAAATGGGTAAAGAGCGAATTGAGCGGATTCTAAGACAGCGTTCGGCCCTAATTATGTCCTCTATGGACAAGCAAAGATTCGGTATTCTAATTGGAGCTAAACCCGGTCAGATGCGTCGTAATTTGGCAATGAGAATGAAAAACAAACTGAAAAAGCATGGGAAAAATGCATATTTGATGGCTATGGAACATGTTGGCCCCGAACTCATAGATTTCTATCCTGTTGACGTGTTTGTCAATACAGCCTGCCCAAGGATTGCCATTGATGACGCGATTAAGTATGCTAAGCCGATGATAACTCCTTACGAATTAGAAGTCGTCTTGGGTGAGAAGAAGTGGGAAGATGGCTATCAATTCGATGAAATTCATTGATTCCTCAAATCGGCATCGTCATATCGCTTAGGGTGTACCGGAGGCTGTGTCAAGTAGGGATTGGTCCACAGTAACCTTCGAGAGAAGGCTACAGGTAGTATATCACGGCCTCGTAATTGCTGCTCTTGTGATATTATCCGCTCAACTTCTTGAAGGAGTTCTCAAGCCACTCTTCCTTGCTTTCGGTCTCTACTTCGTTCTAAAACCGGGTGCAGACTGGCTAAGTAATCATGGTTTCAGTACACTTCAAGCAAATGGTACTATGCTTCTATTGTTGATTCTTGCATTATCTCTAATTGGTTTATTTGCTTGGCTACAAGTCGATGCTTTCCTATCAGATGGAACCAAGATTAGTGAATTGGAACTTGCTTATGCAAACCTCTTGGTGACCGCAGAAACGTGGCCTTTGATTGGCGATTATGTCGAGAATATGGATACATCTCAGCCTCCTTCAAAGATACTTTCTGATATGGGGATAGAGATCGGCTCTGCGAGTCAATTAGCATCTCTTTCAGGCATGGTCTTCAATTCCCTTACAGTCCTCTTTTTCTTGCTGTTCATAATCTTCGAAGCTAACCTACTTCCAGGACGTATTGAGGCCGCATTCCCTGGCGATTCTCTTGGTCGTTTCCAAAACATCGCAGAACGTGCCCGCGATGGTATCAATGCATACATTGTTGTCAAGACTGGTGTGAGCATCGGCACAGGTGTATGTGCAGGAATACTCTGTCTTTTGTTTGGGATTGATCTCTGGTTTGTTTGGGCTATTCTCGCAATTATTCTGAACTATGTGCCATACATTGGTTCCCTCATTGCTTCGGTCCCACCGTTGATTCTTGGTATCTTATTGTTCAATGACCAACCGCTGATTCTATTCTCCTTCGCAGGTCTTCTCGTCGCCAATCAACAATTTTGGGGAGGTTTTGTAGAGACCAAGTGGTCGGGAGAAGCTCTTGATCTCAGTCCAGTTTTGCTCTTACTCGTCGTCGCCTTTTCTTACTGGCTTTGGGGTATTGTAGGAATGGTCATCTCAGTGCCTTTCACTGTGATTATCAAGATTGTTCTTGATACTGTGGACCAGACTCGACCCCTCGCTGTGTTGATGTCTGAGCGTAGTCCGGACTTACAGAAGGTGTGGAATGATGCTCTTCGAGATGGTAGATTAGATGATTGGGAATTTACTCGCCTCCTCGAACTTCAACGGAATTTAGACATTGATGAGAATCAAATGAACCGAGCAGCGGGACGTGCTGCAATGATTAGTGCACTTGAACGCGATTCTATGTCCCCTATTGAACGAGAGTTCATTCTCAAGCACAAGCAAGTCGCTAGTATGCATGAGGACGCGGCAAGTGTTCTCAACCCTGGTGCACTTTCTCCGATGGCTCGAGAGATGCTTGAATCAATGCTTTCTTCGCTTGAAGAGGAATGATTACTCCTCTTCTGTGGGAGGGGGTAGAAATCGTGCTCCACCTGGAAGTGCGACTTGTCCTGCTCCATCTTCGAAGTCCTGAGGGCGTGCGGAGAGGCTGGAAGCGAAGAATAGACCGAGACCTGTGCCGAAGATGAGGCCTGTAATGACTCGAATTGGGTTTGTTGATTCGTAATCCGTTAGGAGTTGGGTGAATCCATCAATACCCATTGGGAGTACGAATAGAAGCCCCATCCCCAAGAATACGTGCATTCTACGATTGTCTCGATAGATACCAGTCAGAGAGTTATCAGGTAGAATAGATAGAAGAGTGTCTCGAATTGTCCATCTGTTTACGCCAAAGCGACCAAACAGTGCTGCTCCCAACAAAGCTCCTGCGAAGATCCCCACATCTCTTGTGCATACGGGCATTTGGTTTCCATTGATTTCCCAAGAACGGTAGTGTTTCTGATGGCAGTTAATATCTCCAAATCCATAGGTAAACGCCCACAATGGGTTCAGTTCTCCCCATGCGAAAGTGCCGCCATGTGCGCTCTGATTATGCCCTAATTCGGCACTATCGCCCCAGTTATTGTTGCCCCAACTATCATGGCTGAAGTAATCAATAGAATTCGCCCGTCCTGAAAGTTCAGGGACACTGTCAGTTGGTAGCATGGCCGGTGCTAGAAAACAGAGAATTAGATAGCCTCCGAATATACCTGCAATCCAACCAGCAGTTCGACGTTCTCGTCTCCGTTCAGAACGCCCATTAATCTCCATGAGGCGACTCATTATTCGGGCAGATATCATTCTTAGGGGGCCTTGTTTTTCCGAATAGGTAAAATCGAACTCATCAAACCGGTTGGGTAGGGACTGAGGATGAGCCTAACCATCCGAGAGATGTTCACACTTTCGATTTTCATCGGATGTATCTTTGCTACGATGGGATTCTTTCTCACGATTTTTGCTACAGGTGTTGACGATGTGGACCTCGAAGGAGCAGGAAGGGTTGGGGCAATAGTTGGCATATCCGTAGCAGTGGTGATTTTCACTTATGGCACCGTATCGAAGATACTAGGCGTCGAGAAGGCAACGCCCGTTGATAGAACCATTCGGATAGAGACAATCCGTTCAATGTTCCATTCGATTGATTTGATGGCAGTTGAGAATAATCTGAAATGGTCAGTGTCAAGGAGAATAATGGATTCATCAGGTACGCCAACGATTGACTTGCATGAGATGGATATTCGTGGAGCCGATGCCATCGTGGCAGTGCTTCTAAAGAATCGTAGCAGTCTTGGTCGTATTCGGATTGTAACTGGCACCGGACGCGGTTCAGAAGCAGGAGGCGTTGATTTGACGGTGGCGGACCATGTCACCTCAAAACTACGTCGTTCAGCTCCTGCGCATGGTTGGCAGTTTATCGAAAAGAGAAGTCACATTTTACTTCGCCCGATGGGTCAGAAGCCGTCGAAAGGGGTCTGGCTTCGTCGTTTCCTCGTAGGTGTCGTTCCAATAACTGGTTCCTTGGCTCTCGCATTCCGCGACCTTGCAGGATCCGCACCTGGTGCTGGACAGAACGGTTTTCTCTTTGGTTTAGTTATTGGATTGATGGTAACCGCGATGATGGCTTCGCATCGTGACCGTACCGGGTGAGTGCATCTTGACGCACATCATTCATGGGGGGTGGATGCGGACGGGTGTACATGGCCTCCGTCAGGGTAGAGATGGAGCGCTTGTCGCACAAGGACATCCGTCAACAGAGACGAGGAATCCGTCATCTTTTCGAACTTGATGATCCGACGGCTTTACCTGCGTTTATCCCGTTCCTTGAACACGATGACGAATGGTTTGTGGATCAGTGTGTGGAGGCTATTCGTAGGTGGCACGATGGTCGGGATTCTACTCTTTTACATCGGTTATCTACTCATTCCTCTCCCCGTATACGTCGTCTAGCAATCGAAATAGAGAATCGTCACGAAGACTCATCCGATGTTCTCGATGTTTTACGTAAGGATGAGGACGTGGAAGTACTAAAACGCGCATGGATTCGAAGTTTGCATCGTTTTTCTGGTGAGAAGTTCCTAGATTTGGCGACTAATGCTTTAGAATCCCGTTCAGTAATGATTCGTCGTTCTGCAATCAATGTCGCTGGCCGTAGATCTGTAGATGTAATTGTTGAAGCTGGATTGTTGGACCCCTCATCCACGGTGGTCATTGAATCCATCCGTTTCCTTCCAGAGGGGCATCTAGGGTTGATTGAATGTCTTCAGAATGGTGATTCATCGGTGAGGGCGGCCGCTTTTCAGAGAATTTGTGAATCCAGAGAACCAACTGATGAGGAGTTCAAATTTCTCCTTTCAGAGATTGGCCCTGATTCAATGGAGGCGGCGTTTGAATCTCTCCGAGGAGGTATTCGATGGGCATCTCCGCCGCTGGATGATATTGTTTTTTCACTGGAGAGCGAATCATTCGTACCACGTCTTATTCGGCGTTCACCCGAAAAGGATGTGGATCCGATTCGCGCTCGATTGCTTTCCTCAGGTAAGGGCGATATTCGTACGATGAGGATTATCGAGGACTTGATTGGTCGCTCTTTCGGACCTTTAACTGAGCAAGCACTTCTGGAGATAGTCAGTCGGAGGGATGATGAGCCGTTGGCTGAATTGGCAAAGAGCGTGCTTGAAGAGAGTACAATGCGTCGAGGTGATTCAGAATGAGTTCTATTGTACATCGATTAGATGTGTCTCCAAGGTTCTCTCAACGTTATGCAGGTGGTATCGATGTTCTATTTCCCGTGGGCCGTCGACTTGTTCTATCTTTCCCGCGTTGGTCCCCAGGGTCCTATATGATTAGAGAATATGGGCGTTTTGTCCATGATTTTAGGTCATGGGCTATGGTAGATGGTGAATCAGTAGATTGTTCTTACAAGCGGCATGAGTCTAATGAAATACATATCAAAATCCCGGATGGTGCATCATCTATTCATGCTAATTGGCTTGCTTTTGGCCACGACCTAACAGTACGTACTAACCACATTGATCAATCCCATTTCCACATGGTTCCAAGTGCGACATTTCCCCGAGTACTCAGTGGTTCCGAATCTTCAGAGGGTCCGTATACAGTATTCATTGATCATCCAGAGGACTGGTCGGTATCGACTCAACTTATATCCCAAGGAACCGAGACCTGCTCGACGGGTATTCGTTCCATTTTCCGTGCTGCTTCACGCGATGCTCTCTATGATGGAGTGATGGAGGCAAATGCGACACCCGAGATCCCATTCGATGCAGGCGGCCGTCGTTTTCGTCTGAAACTATGGGATGCAGGTGGGCTGCCTCTTGCTGAAGATCGTGTGAATCATCTGGTCAAGTCCTTGCAGGAACTTTTTGCAGAATTTCATGCATTATTCGGTGAGCCTCCATGGGACAATTATGTCGTAATTCTCCACCTCACTGAGAAGGCACGAGGAGGCTTGGAGCACACGGGCAGTCAATCGAGCCAGATGCCACGTTCTTCGATGGATGAAGGTGACACTGAGGGGTGGAGAGATCTCATTTCATTGCTTTCGCATGAGTATGTTCATGCTTGGAACGTCAAGCGATTACGTCCAAAGACTTTCGAGGATTATGATCTCTCCACCGAGATGCATACCGATCTTTTGTGGTGGTTTGAAGGCGTCACGAGTTGGTTAGGTGACATGATGTGTTTACGAAGTGGGGTTTGGACTGATGAGGACTGGGCGGCTGACCTGAAGAGAAAACTCACTCGACATCATGGGATGTCTGGTTGGGATCATCAATGTCTTGCGGATGCTAGTCATGAGACTTGGTATCATCTCTATCGACCTCATCCACATTCGTCTGAAACCACGATTTCTTACTACCTGCAAGGTGAGATTGCTGCCATGATTCTAGATTTAGAGTTGCGCCGCCGAACAAAAGGATCTGTAGGTCTAGATGACGTGATGGTGGATCTTTGGAATCGACATGGTTTACACATTGAGGGAGATTCAGGTAAGGGTGGAGTTGAGCCTCGAGGCATTACTGAGGCCGATATCATCACTTCGATGAATCGTTTGACTGGTGGCCGTTTGAATAGTGCCGTTCGTCGACTTGTTCACGGATTGGGGGCTCCAGACATGAGTATCTGGGCAAAGGGAATGGGTCGCCGTCTCGAGCCTTTGGAGAACCAGGATTCTGTTGGATGGCTTGGAGTCCATCTGAACGAGTCTCCTCTTAGGGTTCGTTCCTTCCTTGCTGGTAGTCCGGCCCGAGAGGAGTTGCAACCAGGTGACGAGATTATTGCAGTGGATGGACGTCGTACCCGTAATTCTTCAGATCTGAAATCATCTCTTCGTGGTAAGGTGGATACGGAGATTTTTGTGACGTTTTCTCGTCGAGGAGGTCTCTTGAATGTAAATATCATTCCAAGTGTGAATCCGATGCATCCTGTAATGATAAAGGGCAAAGGGAATGCTATTTGGCGTTCTTTTGCTGATTCTAGACGTTGATTATTCAAGTTCGCTAATTGGATAGAAGCAACTAGGGTAATCAACAGAGATTGAGTGCTTACTCGATTTAGGAGGATAGACCTCGCTAGACATCGCCATTTTGAGGACAGCTTGCTTGTCAATCTCAAGATGCTCTTTTCCTGGCCATGAACGAACTTCGATGGATTCATCCTCCAGATAATTGACTTCAATAGCAGGAATCAGTCGTAGTTTCAATTGGAGTGCAGAGTTGTATCTGTGGTGCCCATCGAGGATAGCACGACTTACTCGATCGATGAGAATTGGTTTGATGTATCCACCCCTCTTCTGAATTGCATCAACCATTTTCTTCAGTGATTTTGGCTTAATTTCCTCGTGTGGCCGGAGGGCGGAGACCTCGATTAGGATTATCTCCATGACTTGACGTATCCGTTCAGATTCAAAACGGCTTGGCTTGATGGAGCGGTTGATTCATGTGGGCGACGGGGTGAAACGGGATATGGGCGATGTCGGACCAGTGGACCAGTTAGATGGGCCACTTCGCCATTTGTTGGATGGTTTGGCACCCACGGTGTCCTCTTCAATCAAGAAATTGGATGATGGGGGCTACAAGGTTTGGATTGTAGGTGGTGCAGTTCGTGATGCGCTGAAGGGTCTTGTCCCTCATGACATCGATATTGCCACTGACGCTTCTCCAGAGGAGGTCATTGCTTTGATTCCTCAAGCGATACCTACTGGGATTCAATTTGGGACCGTAACAGTTCCTTCAAAGGAAGGAGATGGGCAGATTGAGATTACAACGCTACGTGCAGATGGGGAATATATCGATGGGAGGCATCCTGAATCGGTTACTTTCGGAACATCAATCGAAGAAGATCTTGAACGACGTGACTTTACAGTCAATTCGATGGCAATTGATCCAATAAATCATCTACTAATCGACCCTCATTCGGGGAGATTCGACCTCGAGAACGGTATACTTCGTGCAGTCGGGGACCCATCGAAGCGGTTCAAAGAGGATGGTCTCAGAGTTTTACGCGCATATCGGTTCATGGCCCACCCTTCTGGACCGTATCTTCCGGATGAATCTCTCGAAAATATTCTGCACGATGGGGAAGTCACATCTTTCTTGGCTCGTGTATCGAAGGAGAGAGTGTTAATGGAAATGGAAAAACTTCTCACATTTCCTTCAGTAGAAGATGTGCTAATTCGAATGGAAAGAGATGGTATCCTATCATTTGTTTTCGGCTCGGAATGGACTGCTGTAAGTCCAGAAGGACTGGATGATTGTTTTGATGATGAGGTAGACCCTTGGGCACTTCGTATTGCACGTTTCGCCCTCCTTCTACGGAGGACTGACCAGGCTTCTCGTTCTTATCTGCTCGATTCACTTCGGATGTCTGGACAGAATCGTTCTGCAGTATTGGCAGTATGCCTACGGCTTGGGCAACTCCCTGATCCTATGAATCATGGTCAGCTACGTCGCTACAGATTGGCATTGGGCAAGCATTTAGGCGCGCAACTTTCTGCTGACCGATGCCTTGATCCTTCATTGGCTAATGCAGTTCATAATTCGTTGATTGTTCTTCCATCTCTCAAGGCGGGTGCTAACCCACTTGTCAATGGTCTAATGATTATGGAACGATTATCCATTGAAGAGGGGCCAGAACTCGGCCGGGTTAAGAGTCAACTTTACCGAATACAGATAGAATCTGATCTCACAGATGCTGAATCAGTTTGGGAAGCAGCAGGCGACCTAAATGGGTCAGACAAGATGTGGCCGTAATCAAACCTCTTCGAGATAGTCCACATATTCTTCTGCTGTCATGAGGTCATCAAAGTCAAATCCATCGTGTGGCCTGATGTTGATGAGCCAACCATCACCATATGCGTCACGGTTGACGAGTTGAGGCGTATTCTCTACCTCCCCATTCAATCCGATAACTGTGCAGGGAATTGGTGATAAGATGTTTAGAGTCTCAGATTCGCACCGAATACCAACGAGATTGTCATCTGTGGAAAGTTCGCCTATTCCTAGTTCGATCTTTTCATCATCATCAGGGGCGGCCGCAACAGGCACTTCTTCCTCTTCATGCTCGTCATCTGAATCTATCTTGAATCCGCCTCCTTCGCTCATATTCGGTAGAGTGGCACGCATGATTCGACCGTATTCAACGCGGATGAAGTCGGAGATTCCGACTTTGTATTCTACTGGTTCTTCATTTGGAGAACTAATTAGTTGGAACCAGAGGTGTTCCTGTGTATATCGTCGTCCTACTGCAACTGTGAATTCTTCTTCATCACTCATCCAATCACATTCCTTATCGCGGCCGTGGCGCAATCTCATTTCAATCATTCGTTGAAAATCGATATTCCACATGATCCAACTCTTCCGAACCATTGACAAACGACCGTTGGATGGCAGGGTCATGAAGTTCGAAGAGACCGATGAGCAGACCATGATTCGAGAACTTGTGAGAGATTTCGCAGAATCAGTTCTTACACCAACAGTTCTGGAACGTGATCGTGAACAGCGCCCGCCTACGGAAGAATGGTCTCAATTTATTGAGTATGGCCTCCATACTTGCACGATTCCCGAGGAGTATGGTGGGACGCCGTTAGACGATATCTCCGAAGCAATCATCGTTGAGGAATTATCTCGTGTGGATCCATCTTTCGGAGTGTACTATTGTGTTCATGTTGGCCTTTGTAGCATGACTATTGCTCTTCATGGAAACGATGAACAGAAAGCAAAGTACCTGCCAATGTTGGCTGCGGATAAGGTTGGAGCATATTCGCTATCCGAGGCAGGTGCAGGTACCGATGCGGCAGCTATGGTATGTAAGGCAAAATTATCCGATGATGGGACGCACTACATATTGAATGGAGAAAAGATGTGGGTAACAAACGGTAACAGCGCGGATATTTACGTGTTGTTTGCAAAGGACGTTGACCATCCTGATTACGGTGTCAAGAAGCATGGTGGGACTACAGCATTCATCGTCGAGAAATCCTTTGAGGGATTCTCGGTTGGTAAGAAGGAGGATAAGTTGGGTATTCGAAGTAGCGATACCTGCACTCTAGTTCTTGAGGACTGTAAGGTTCCGGTAGAGAACATGATCAAGGAGTCTGGGAAGGGTTTTCCAATTGCGATGAACGCTCTCGATAACTCAAGAATTGGTATTGCTGCGCAGGCGCTGGGAATTGCTCAGGGAGCTTTGGAAGCGGCAGTTCGTTATGCCCATGAGCGTGAGGCCTTCGGTAAACCAATTGCCTACCACCAGACAATTGGAAATTATCTTGCAGATATGGCAACCCAGACGGATGCGGCGCGCTTGATGGTTTATCGAGCGGCATGGGCAAAGGAACAGCATTACCACAATGGGGGGCCTAGGCATACTAAGGAAGCAAGCATGGCGAAACTCTTCGCAGGTGATACGGCGATGTGGGTTGCCGAGCGAGCAGTTCAGGTCCTTGGTGGATATGGTTACACGACGGATTTCCCCGTTGAGCGCTTTTTCCGTGACGCGAAGATTACACAAATATACGAAGGCACACAAGAAGTCCAACGAATTGTAATCAATCGTGCTTTAGGGAATTAGTGAGATTCGGTAAGATGATGCTAGATAATCGGATTGAAACACTTGATCTGTTAGATAATCGGTATCATTCACACCGCATTGGTCTGATTCGAACCCCTGCTCAGTTTTTGGCTAATTCCTCGATTATCGCTCGATGTAGAAGAGTTGTAACCTCGTTCATGCCTTTCCTTAGATTGAGGAGTGATGTAACAGATGTGGTCTATACGACTTGGTTACTTGAGACGGAATCAGTCAGAGAATTGGTTCCAACAGGCCTCTCATTGTGGGAACGGAATGGTTTGACTCCATTTACGATTCTGACTTATCGCCATGGTAACTTTGGCCCATCTTTTCTTGGCCCATTGCGCAGGGTTTTCCGCTCACCACTTCAGAGTAATTGGCGTTTATATCTCAAATCTCCACCTGAAGATGCCCCTCAAGAGGCATCGACAGTGCTTTTCCTGAAGAACAGCATGAGTAGCCATCTGTATATGCTAGGTACACGTCTACTAAGCGATGTTTTAGCCACTCATCTTCCATCTCGATTCTATCATAGGCGTGAAGGGAATCGATATGTTACTGTTATTGAATCAGGTGGGGGGAGTTCGCCCAATTTGAACTCAGTAACTGAATCTATAGATATAAAAAATCTTGATAATGGATTCTCAGATATGTTTGAATCTTGGGAATCTGCAGTCGAGTTCCTCGTAATGCAGGATGCTGCAATATCTTACACGGATCGTCCTTCAGTTCTTGCTTTCTCAGAAATTGAGTTACCAATTGATCTTTCGACTGTGAGGCCATTGCAATGGATTGCAGATGAATCGCAATGTCCGTTCATTGAACGCTTCCGTCAACACGGTGGAACGTTGTCATTTGTGATTCCAGAATTGGATTTTAACGCTACATCGGAGTGTCTTCTGAAGTCGAAGAATGTGTAGAAACTCCTGTTTCAGAGTGGGGTTCGGATACCAATGGCGCGAATTACACACCATCCAGACCATCCTTCAAAGATCGCAAATCCTCCCCCAAAGATGGAAGCTGCGCTGATGTATGGTAATAGGTGCCAAGATGTTACATCAAACACGAATAGTATCCCAAGAATAATCCCAAACAGTACTCCGAGACTTCCACTCACGAGACGAGTAGCCTTCCCACGAGCATCTAGATTGCACTCCATGCGTGGAATGAATTACTATTTGCATATGAAGCGATGTATTTCATCTAAGATTCAATTGCTCTCAATTAGTCAACCCAACGGTACCGACGTTCACCTGGGAGTCCTTCTGTATCTGGAGTTTTGACACGAACGAATTCTTCCTTTGGCTCTACAATCGAGTCAGTACGTGCGCCTCTATGCAATGCCTCGTAATCCTCGCTTTGGATTGGGTAGCGGCCATCTAGGCGTTCAAAGAGCATGAATCGTGACGCTATTTCCTTCCATTGTGGTTGTACAATGCCCTCGAATACCTTTGCTTTTGCACCGGATCCATAGCCACAGAGCCCTATATGTCGGCCGTCCATTGGGTTATTTTCGTTGTAGTCGCATTCCATCGTAGACATGAGGGCGAGAAAGATGGAACCAGTATACTGGTTTCCGATTAGACTTGAAGCACGCTGGCCACGTTCAATTCTCTCATTCGCAAATTGTTTGAACTCCTCAGTCTTGGAGATAGATCGCCGATAAGCATCATTCTGGCGACCGAATTCTGCTAGTCCTTCAGGAGTATCATCGAAGTTTTCAGGTAATGGTTCTTCACCGATTTGTTCGACAATTTGCATCCAGACGTCTGTACCTCGTCGATCATGGCGGAACACGTCTGGAAACATCCTCTTGCCTTGGAATGCGTATGGGAGATGGACAATAATCCGCTTCCATTGCTCAGTGAGAATCGGGTCATTATCAGGGTCGTGTCGGCCACTTCGTACTACTTTGCCATGGAAATCAATGAAGGCCTCCTTCACAGCTTCCATATAACATCGGTTGGAGAACTGCCCATCGAATACTGGTGTATCTCTATGGATTTTCAGGGTCTCTTCAGCAAATAGTTCGTCATTAGTCATATCCGATCTGCGCAGTGTCCTCATCATTTTGTCGCTCAGACCCGACCGGAGGTTCTGCCCTGCTTCTCGCGCTAGAGCAAGAACACGATCAATGACGCTGCGAACAGGGACTTCTCTGCGGGGTTTGAAGAAATCATGCACAGGGGTAGTAGAGACACCCCAGTGGTCTGGAATTACCAGTAGACGGGGGTTCATGCGAACGAGCATGGCGCCTCCCCCTGCACCTTGGGTATATTCTCCTGTTGATTCCATTTCGTACTTCGCATTATCACTGAACACCACGATTCCGATACGGTCCCCATCCTCGCCACCTCTGGCAACCCAGTCGAGGGTATTGTGAAGTGCGTCCACAGCGCCGATGCAGGCGAAGGTCATGTCTACAACATCGCAGTTCCGAAAACAATCGTCACCGTGATCTCTAGTGTAGCGCTGCTGAAGCATGTCGATGATGTAGGTCGCAGTGGGTTTTGCTCCGTCAAGCGCGGATTCTGTACCTAGGTAGATACGGCCGATAGAACGGGGATCAAGACCGTTACGATCAATGAGGCGTGCGACAGCATTTGCTCCCATTGTTGCAGTATCCTCGTGGGCATCAGGGATAGCCATTGCATTGAGTCCGAGGCCTTTGTTCAGTTTGTCATAGTCAGCGCCTCGGAAGGCGGCGAAATCTCGCATATCAAAAAACAGACGAGGAAAGTGAATCGCAATATCATCGATACCTACGTCCATGTGCATCCCTGAGCCTTCGGGCTTCATTTCTCCATTTCAAACCATTACCAGTATTATTGGGTACAAGATATGATTTAGACATTCAACAGATTTTCCACAGCATGTAGATTATCAGGATGCGCCTCAAAGTATTCCTCTACACTCGAAAGTCCACGGTGAATCATTTCGGCAACGGCAATTTTGAGGTCGAGAGGATGAAGTGTTCCTGTGCTGATTGCATTACGAATAGACTCGATGTCGTTCCAGTCACTTGGTTCGCCGTATTTTGGATTGGGCCGAACCTCAAGAATCCCAAATTCAGGTAGAATTACATGTTCTATAAGTTCGTAAACTGGTGATTCAGTATCATTTGGGTCGAAATAAGCGCCATTGACCTTTTTCTTGAGCTTCTTTGCTCCATCATGAAGCAATATTGCCCCACTAGGGTCTGATTTACTCATTTTATGATCGAAAGATTCCATGCGTGCGCCCCTAGTCTTGAGTCCTGATAGTATCGGGGTATGGAGGCATGTTGCCTTTGTCCAGCCTTGTGAGTCGGCAACTCCTCGCATGTACATGTGTGCTTTGCGCTGATCCATTCCTCCAATCGCGATGTCGATTTCAAGTTCGAAGATATCTGCTGCCTGCATTGCAGGATAGAAGAATTTTGAGAGATCGCCGTCGGATGAGTCTTCGCTTCGACCCATGATGCTAAATGTTCGTCGAACACGATTCAAACTCTGATTCTTGGCACATCTAAGCATCCTTGCCCAGTAATCTGGATTTTCCATGAGTTCGCTGGCTCGGAGGAAGCGTAACTGTCCAGGTCCATCTCCTTCATCTGGATGGTTAAGGAGTGCGCGAAATACATCTTCCATGTAGTCGGCGGTGAGTTGGATTGCTTCCATGTCTCCTCCGAACTTATCGTTAATCCATGCATGCCAATCTGCAAGGAATACCAAGACGTTGGTCTCAGCATCAAGCAATCGCCGTAGTAGATTGGCAATAACCTTCCAACCGATGTGGGCCTTGCCACTTGGTTCAAATCCAACATAGCAGCGGATTACATCGTCTCCGGAATGGCTCTTTCCTCCGTTAAGAATTCCAATAATGTGGTCGAGGCCTACTGCTTCTTCGACGCCTCCAAGCATTGCTGTGAGCCGTTTATGAGAGGGCGTGTCGAGATTTTCCGAGCCACTTGCTGCAGAGATCCATTCCTCTGCGTCTGACATTCAATTCGCCTCATTGGTTCAACATTTTCGAAAGTTTCTCGCCACGACCTGCGGCTTTGGTATTATCACCCGCTTCAAGTGCTGCTTCAATCTCAGCGATGAGTGCTTCTGCCTTCTCTCGCTTTTCATCACTCATGGACTTGGCCATTGACATGAAGTGTTGCGCCCCTGATATGGCGGACTTAGCCTTTGAGGCCTTCTTGACCCACTCTTTTGCCTTGTCACCACGCTGTTTGGAGTTGTATCCAGTTGCGGCATCGAGGAAAGTGGTGAATCTTCGCCTATCCTCCTGAGCGGCCTTCATGGCTTCTCTATCATCGAAGTTCGGTCGTTCGTTGACAACGTCGGTAATTAGGGCATCTCCCTCATAATGTGCTTTAATGCTAGACATGATGCCATGAGATCCTGTGAATGAGTTCTCCCCTGATGTGGATACGTTATCAAAGAATCCTTGAGCCAACTTGCTCAATCCTCCATCAGCTGTCACCTGCTTTACCAATCCTCTCTTGACCGCGAACCGTTCCATGTTACAAGGGGGGGGAAGGTAGGACTTGAATCCTCTCCGTGTACATCCTCTGTAGACCGGTCACATCATGAAGGCCAAGGTTATCGCAGAGCCATGGATTCAGCCCGTCTTCTCCGTGCTTTTTTCTTGGCCATCGTTTTGTTTTCGGTCTCATTGAATCCTGTTGCCGCCCAGTCAGCGGTACGTATTGATGAGATTATTCAGCTTACGGATCAGACAGTTTACCTCAATGCTCTCGATTCAGATGAGTCTAACGTTCTCGCCATCGGGGATGACGGTGTTGTTCTACTAATCCCTCCTGAGCAGCCATCGGGAACTGAGATATTGACTCCTATTACGAGCGAGGATCTCCTTGCTGTGGACTTCCATCCAGCAGGGAATGCACTGATAGTAGGGGAGTCTGGCGAGATTATCCGTTATGATCACCAAGACCGTCGACTCTCAAATGTGAGTGGAACTGGAGCAGTAGAAATCAGTACCTTGACGGCAGTTTCTTGGAATACAAATGGGGCTTGGGCCTATATCGCCTCCGATACAGGCCTAATTTGGAGATTCCGTTCTTTGGTTGAAGGTAGTGAGATGATTCCAGTAGAGAATACTAAGTCTAGTTCAGTACAAGCGATTGATTGTCATTCTATTATTCGGATGTGTGTAGTTGCCACTGAGTCCGACGGTATCGCTCTTATCGATTCAGACCACCAAATCTCTTGGATCGGGGGGTCTTCTGTAATTTGGACTGATGTGGAGTGTGCTTTTGGCAATAATCCTGAGTGTATCGCAGTCGGCTCTAATCAGAATCTTGCGACAATCCATCTGGATGATTCTATTGATGGAAGTTCTACAATGGATGCCGTTGTTTTGACGGAAGCAGGTGGCGAATTCACTCACATCTGCGCCCATAGTTCGGATCGTTTGATGGTGGCCATGGTCCCCTTTGGTCTAATTGAGCACGATGTGGCCAAGGAGGACAGCTTCCCATGGTTGGACCATGCAGACATTGCCTCTACGGAGGATGAGATTGCAACCCGTCAAGTTACTTGCAGTTGGGGTACGGGCGCTGACGATGGATGGATACTCAATGACAGAGGTCGAGTTGCACGTTTTGTTCCGGATAATGAGATTGACAATCCACTAGTAAGCAGCATAGTTGGTTATGCATTGACTGTGGTCATTGTAATCAGCGTACCTGGGATCGTTGTGGGATTGATTTTCATGAATAGCCCATCAATGCAAGCGTCGTATAATCGATGGCGTCGGCGTCGAAAGGGGCTCGAACCCTCGTTGAAGGACCGACGAGAAGAGCGGCGTCGCAAGCGCGATTCTTGACTGAAGTTTTGGGTCCTATTGCGGGAAGGTTCAAGCGGCTCGGACATTGGCCATAGGCCAAGGAGTGACTGCAGATGGCGTACGAAGCGTTGGATTTCTACGATGTTGACAAGATGCTTACCGAAGAAGAAATCATGCTCAGAGACATGGTTCGTGATTGGGTTGATGAGAAGGTCATACCCAACATCGAGGATGCATACAATGGCGGATATTTCCCTGAAGAGTGGATTCGCGATCTTGGTGAAATGGGTGTTCTCGGGATGGTCATTCCGGAGGAGTACGGCTGTGCAGGAATGTCCTACACTGCCTATGGTGTTGTCTGTCGTGAACTCGAACGTGGGGATTCTGGTTTGCGTTCTTTCTGCAGCGTTCAAGGCTCTCTATCTATGCATCCTATTCACAAGTTTGGAACAGAGGAGCAGAAGCACAAGTATCTGCCAGGTATGGCGACAGGTGAGATCATTGGATGCTTTGGACTCACCGAGCCAGATTACGGTTCCAACCCTGGAGGGATGGTGACGAAGGCTGAGAAAGTCGATGGAGGATACATTCTGAATGGTGCAAAGATGTGGATTACCAATGGAACCAATGCAGATATTGCGGTTGTCTGGGCAAAAACAGATGACAGGGTAGTACGCGGATTTTTAGTAGAAAAAGGAATGGAAGGATTTACTGCTCCGGAAATGAAACATAAATGGTCTCTACGGGCATCTATCACTTCAGAACTTATTCTACAAG
>JAZADD010000088.1:0-45147 GCA_036124005.1 Thermoplasmatota archaeon | reverse complement strand
TGGCAGTCATCACATCGTAGGGTTTTGACGGATCTGAGGGTACAAGAGCACGTAGAGTATCCTCGTCCACTGAAGGTTTACCCTTGTTCCGCGAAGGAGTCCTTTCCAGATTATTGGATGGAAGATGTCCAAGTAGATCTCGAACAAGATCGAGTGCTTCTTCGTCGCTTTGTGCAGTGAAATGAGTGACTCCTGATTTGGATGCATGTGTATTTGCTCCACCTAACTCCTCAAAGCTGACTTCCTCATTTGTGACGGTCTTAATCACCTCAGGGCCAGTGATGAACATGTGAGCAGTTTGATCGACCATCACTACAAAGTCGGTAATTGCTGGACTGTATACTGCTCCACCTGCGCATGGACCCATGATGATTGAGATTTGAGGTATGATGCCACTTGCTCGCACGTTCCGGAAGAATATCTCTGCGTAGGAACCTAATGAGGCTACACCCTCCTGAATTCGGGCTCCACCACTATCGTTCATACCTACTACGGGTGCCCCGGTCTTTAGTGCCATATCGAGAAGTTTGCAGATCTTTAGGCCGTGCATTTCTCCAAGGCTGCCTCCATAGACGGTGAAATCTTGGGCGTAGCAGTAAACAGTCCGTCCTTCGACAGTACCATACCCGCAGACGACTCCATCACCGGGAATGACATTCCTATCCATGCCGAAATCATTGCATCGGTGTTCAACTAGAGCATCAATTTCCTGAAATGTCCCTTCATCGAGAAAAGCCTCTAATCGCTCACGAGCAGTCATTTTTCCCTTGTTATGCTGGGCATCAATTCTTGCTTGCCCTCCACCCATTTGTGCTTGGGATTTCCTTTTGCGAAGGTCTTGGAGCCGGTCCTCAGTCGTCTCCATGCCCTCCTGTTCCGTGCAACCTGCCCATAATCCATGCCCTTCTAGAGCCCATTCAACCCAGTCGGTTGGTTCAAGACGAGGCGGATTAGTCCAACTCCATGACTCGCCTGCGCATCGTGGTGGCCAAACCGGGCCTCGATGGTCATGATCGTGGTGCAAAAGTCGTTGCTCGGGCTCTCCGCGATGCGGGCCATGAGGTCATATACACTGGACTTCGCAGGACGCCAGAGGAGATTGTACGAATCGTTGAGGATGAAGATGCAAGCATTGTTGGCCTCTCATCTCTTTCCGGAGCGCATGCCTTCTTGTTTCCGCGTGTATGTGAGTTACTGAACGAGGCAGGTTTAGGTGATGTCGTCGTCTTTGGAGGAGGAATAATTCCTCAAGCTGATCGTCCAGCATTGCACGAGGTAGGTGTACGAGGAATATTTGGTCCAGGGACTCCTACTGAGGAAATACTCTCATTCCTTGAAGAAGTCGTGGAGCGTCGTGCCAATGGTTCACCATGTGGGGTCGGAGAGAGCAGCGATTGGCGTAGGAGTTGATCGTTTGGACCCTGTTGCTCTTCTCAATGAGGCGAAGCGTGGGTCTCGAAGATCTCTTGCTCGCCTCCTTTCTTTGATTCAATCAGGAGATACTGTAGCCATTGACGCGGTGCGAAATCCTCCTGATTCGCGTTCACTTGGAATTACCGGGCCTCCTGGAGCGGGAAAGTCAGTTCTAACAGATCGCCTCGCATCTGCTCTATCGGATAGGGGGAAACGAGTCGCAGTCCTCTGTATTGATCCCTCTTCACCAGTTTCTGGCGGTTCTTTGCTTGGCGACCGCATGCGCATGGAGGAGAGTGGTGCAGATGAACGAATCTATGTGCGTAGTGTCGCGACTAGGGATGCCGTTGGTTCCCTTCCTTTTCGTTTGAGTGCCATGGCGGATGCATTAGCACATTCTGGCCACAATTGTATTCTTATCGAGACAGCAGGTTCTGGGCAGACAGAACTTGGGATTGTTTCGATTGCAGATCATGTATTATTGGTTGAAGGGCCCGAACGAGGCGATATTGTCCAAGCTGAGAAGGCAGGAATTCTTGAGATGGCAGATATTGTAGTCGTGAACAAGTCGGATTTACCCGGTGCTGAACAGGCCGCATCTGATTTGCGTAGTGGCCTAGAATTTGGGCGTTCCTCAGCAGTACCCATCCTTCTAGTTAGTGCTCTCAATCGTACTGGTATTGTCGAGTTGGTTGAGGCGATTGAGAATTTGTCACCCAGTCTAACTGCATCTTCAACACGTTGGCGACTACGACTGCTTGAATCTCTACAGCAAACAGTACTTTCAGATAATCGATTTGAGGATTTGGTCAGGCGCCTTGGCGATGATGAAATAAGCCTTGAACAAGCGGTTCAAGAGTTACTTCGGCCGGAAGATGCTTAGATAAAAATACGATTCAGAGGTCGATTCAGATGTCTGAAGTGGTTTCGATTGAAGAAATTGAAGAGAACCTCAACGACCACGTTCCTCACTCTGTAGGGGGCCTTTCTGGACATTTGTTCAGGCGATTCATACATCTTGCAATGGTTATAATTCCAATAATTTACTACTGGGAAGGAGACTCAGTATCATCATTTACTGGTTTAGAACCGAAGCAAATAGTCAGTGTTTGTGCCTTTGCAATCATCATTTCAGAAGTCATAAGGTTACGTATTGGCATAGTGGTTTTTGGCCAACGAGAATACGAGAGTAGTCAACCTTCGGCCTTCTTCTGGGGGGGTACATCGGTTTGTCTCACACTACTTATCGCACCTGAGGAGGGTGTGAAAGGTGCAGCATATGGGCTCCCCCTAATTCTCGGCCTAACACTTGTTGATCCTTTACTTGGTGAACTCCGTCGTGCGAATATTTCGACAAAGAAGGTAGCCATCTGTGGATATCTGTCCACCTTAGCAATCTGGATATATTGTGGGTATTTTGTAGAAACTCCTTACTTCATTGCACCATTTGTATCCGCACTTGTCGTTGCCTCTGAGTGGCCACGTCTAACATGGATTGATGATAATGCAACCATGTTACTCGTTCCCCTTGGTTTCGTGATTCTACTTTCTCCATTCCTCTGACCTATTCTTCGGGTTAGATTTACAATCCTTATTCAGGTGGCATGGCTATGGCGACAAAGGAACGTTCTGTAATTGCAGACGACTCTAACTCAGGCCCTACTAAGGTGTGGTCAGACGGAGTGAGTCAGAACACCTACCTCTTTGTCTACATTCTATCGATGGTATTGTCTGCTTGGATCTTCGTCCGATACTGGTAATTCACAACGGTTGAAAGCAAATCGGCTTCAGGTCGTAGGCATGTGCGGCATCGCGGGTCAGTTAGGTCCTGATACTCCTGATATCGCTGAGAAGATGGTAAATTACCTAAATCACCGTGGGCCAGATGGTTCAGGTTCATGGAATGAAATGTTTGGCCCTAACGCCTACATTTCCTTTGGCCATTCGCGTCTTGCAATCGTCGACATAACGGGGTCCCAGCAACCGATTGGTAGCAATCATGGGTGCGTTCTGATTCAGAACGGAGAGATATACAATCATCTGAAGATACGTTCAGAAAGTACCTATCCGTTTCGAACCAATGGTGATGGTGAATCCATTCTGGCAGCCCATTCAGAAGTGATTCCCGATTCTAATTCCTTCAATGAATTACCCGATGGAGAGCATCACGGTTGGTTCAGGGTAGCGAAGGGATCCAATCGCGCTCGTCGTCATGTAGAATGGGTTCAGAGGTTAGATGGAATCTGGGGTTTTGCACTCTGGGACCCACGATACAGTGAACTGATACTTTGCCGAGATCCTTTGGGTGTCAAGCCCCTTCTTCGTTGGCAATCACCCAGTGGGTCCCTGCTTTTCTCTTCAGAAGCTAAGTCATTCCGTGCACATCCCGATTATACACCTGCATTAGACATGCATGCTCTTGTTGCTCGCCTCGCCTTTGAGTATTCATTGGATGACACAACTTTGTTCCAAGGAGTAGCTCAAGTTCGACCTGGAACTATTGAGACATGGTCAGTAGATAGTAACGGACGAGCAACCCTCACTGGTGTTGCACGGTATTCAACTGATATTGTAACTCCAATGTCTCATGCCTCTGCTCCAACGCCAGAGGGTCTTCTCGATGGTTTGCGACATGATTTGGCGGATCGTTTCATGTCGGATGTACCAGTTGGTATTGTTCTCTCCGGTGGATTAGATTCCAGCATGGTTGCAGCTCTTGCATCTCAATCGGCGAAGATTGCCGAGCGACCCATACCCACATGCTGGACGCTTACAGAGAGCGAGGATAATCCTGACCACATTGCTGCAGTTGATGTAGCATCGGCCATGGATCTTGATCATACAATTTGGACGATGGAGGACGATGTGTTCTGGAAGCGCTTACCAGATTTGGGATGGCACGGGGAAGATCTTGATGTCAGTGTACTATTTTTCCAGCCTCTGTTCGAGAAGATGGCTTCGAATGTCACGGTTGGTTTGTGTGGCCAAGGTGCAGATGAATTGCATGCCGGGTATCCGAGGTACCGCAATCTAGCATCACATTCCACAATGGTTGCATCCCGTCTTGCTTCAATGGATGTCTCCGAAGCCCGCGCATTGGAATCTTGTGATTTACCTTCAGATATAATTGGCCCTGGACAAGCCTGGACGTCGCCTCCTCCGTCTCCATCTTCTGTTTATTCAAATCTCGAATCTGCCTTACAGTTCGAACTTGACCGGGGCCAGTTGACAAATTTCCAACTTCGTCTAGTTGATCGTCACAGCATGGCTCATGGCTTAGAAGTCCGCGTTCCATTTCTAGGCCGACGTCATCGATCTCTATCTCATAGGCTGCCTATGAATCAACGTTTAACTTCATCTGGACTTGAGAAAATCGCTTTGAGAAAAGCTGCGGCTTTGACAGATCTTCCTCAGTCTGTGGTCAATCGTCCTAAACTCCCAGCAGGGACAGCGACCTCTCCTCGACTTCTGAATCAATTCTTAGATGAGATGAATCCACGGATTCGTGAATGGAATGCGGAGATACCTGCTCTTGAGTCAGTACTAAATCGCATGCCAGACATTGGTCTTGGCCTCCGCCTCTTTCAAGCGCTGCATCTAGATTCTCAAAGCCCCACTATTCCATTCAACAAAGACCTCATCACTATCCTAGATGAGGCGCCACCTCTGGAGGTGTTAGGTTGAGCGGGATCAATGATGCGCTGCATCATTTTGAACATCGTCGTGATGAAATCAAGACCTGGTTAGGTGAACTTCGAAAGGATGTTTCTTTGCCACTCTACGGATCCTTCGATATTCGTGATGCTGGGTGGAAGGCCTCAGTAGTTGATGCCAACGCTTTTCCTGCTGGATTCAACAATATCGACCCCGTAGATTATCCGGTATTAGCATCATCCTTCTCTGAATATCTTCAATCAGTCCTTCCTAATGGGGGGCGGGTTTTGCTCTGGCCGGAGGCACATACAAGAAACGATTCGTATCTGAAGAACGTCTTTGTCCTCAGTAATCTCATCAAATCGGATGGAATCAGCGTGCTTGTAGGGACGGATGAACTCCCTCCCATGGACCTAGATGTTGGCGATGGCATTCTGCAACTGAGCCAAGTAGATGTAGAGGAAGGTAGGGTTCTAGCAGATGGTAACCCTGTTGACCTTATTTTCCTCAATTCGGATTTGACGACAGGCCCTCTTCTCATTGATAGTGTCCCTATACATCCCGTTCCTTCGATGGGATGGTACAATCGGAGTAAGTGTGAGCATTTTGAGCATGTCAAACGTCTCGTACATCAACTGGCAGAGATGTTAGGAATAGATCCGTGGCTAATTGGCCCTTGGGGCTTCGTTAGTCGTGGACGCTGTCTTGAGGAGATGGAGTGTAGAGAGAGGCTTGCAGCGGAGATAGATGTCGGACTGAATTTTATCTCGGAGAAGTACAATGAACATGGAATTAATGCGGCTCCTTCCCTATTCATGAAAAACGATCGAGGTACATATGGTCTCGGCATTCTTCGGATTGATTCTCCTGAGGAGATTCTCAATCTATCAAAGCGGAAGATGAATCGTTTGACCTATGGGCGTGGAGGTGTGCAGGCAGAGGATTTCCTTCTTCAAGAGGCAGTTCCCACTCACTTGCTAAGTCACGGAGCTGTAATCGAACCGGTTGGTTATGGGGTCAACGGTCTTGTCCTTTCGTGGTTCCATCGGATGAATCGTAAGCATGGTCCGTTGGATAATCTGAATACCCCCTCCACGTCCTTCATTTTAGATTCGGATCTGGATGAAGAATCTAGTCAAAAGATACTCAATCGTCGTTTTTTGCACCAAACCCTTGCGGAAATTTCGATGATCGCAATGACTCTTGAAGCAGCCAATCATTCCGAATCGGATTCAGATTGAGTTTCTTCCTGTTCCATCCCGACAATCTCATAGTTTGAGGGAAAGAGAGCGATTGCTACGCCTGCGATGAAGCAAACCATTGCCCATGTGTAGGAATGAGTGACAATCAACAACTCTAAACCAATTACCATTAGGATGAGCCCACCTACATTCGAGGTCCATACGAGTGTTTTGAATGTGGAAAGTGAAACTCCACTTGAGCGACTTGATCGATAGGGTCCGAATTCGGCACCGAACCGAATAGGGTCTTCAGAATCCTCTGCCATGTGTGGGCGAGATGGCAGACCATATTCAACACTCTGTCGTGATTCTTAGGCTTGTGACAAACGATTGGTTCAAGCCAGAGGGCGTATGGAAGTAGATTGAGGCGTCAGGATGCACATCGCTATGCTCAGTGGTGAATATCCGCCACGTTGGGGAGGTATGGGCTCCACAGTCTTCCATTTGTCTGCTGCTCTTGTAGCACGTGGGCACCGTGTCACAGTGATCACTCGGAATGGGGGAGGAGGGTCTACTCCTGAGCAGGATGGTGTCAAAGTACGTGCGGTTAGATGGGCGAAAATACCGATGGCTTTCACTCGTTCTTATGGCAAGTATGCGCTGAATGATTTGCTTCGTTTACATTCAGAGGACCCTGTAGATGTTGTTCATCTCCATTGTCCGATGATTTCTTGGAATGCACGACAGTTTCAGGTTTGTAGATCCAAGGTTTCCCCAGTTGTCTCCTCACTCCATGGGTCCTGGCTCGGAGAGCGTGATGGTCTTCTGACTGCCCGTCGTCAACGTGAAGCAGCAGTATGGGCGAATCCAAATGATCTTGCTATTCTACTTACAGCGGGCCACTATGCTCGATTTGAGAAGGCTGCAATTCAAGGTTCAGAGGTCTGTGTGGCGAATTCTAGGGCTACAAAAGAGGACTTTGTTATGAGATATGGGCCTCCGGAAGATTGGGATTGCGAAGTAGTTCATTGGGGCGTTGATACAGACATGTTCGTACCCATCAATCCAGATGATTCGGAATCAATCGAGCAGAGGGCATCCATCCGTCTGAAGTATGGTGTTGATGAATCATCTAATCTCATCCTTGCGGTAGGGCGTCTAGCTGCTCGAAAGGGATACGGGTCGTTGCTGAAGGCCTTTGCTAAAGTACATTCAACAAACAAAAACACAACTCTAGTGATTGTAGGGAGGGGCCATCTGCGCAAGCGACTTCTTCGGCAGGCATCCCGCCTATCTATCGGTTCTTCAGTAATAATAGAGTCCGGAATGCCATTTGAAGATCTAGCTATGCTCTTCAGGTCCGCGAATCTTGTTGTGTATCCTTCATACTACGAAGGCCAAGGTCTCATTCCTCTTGAAGCAATGTCTTCGGGGACTCCTGTTGTTACCGTTAACCATGGCCCATTACCGGAGATGGTTGACAATACGGTTGGATCCCTTTTCCAGATGGGGGATGTGGATTCGATGGCTGAATCGATTCTTGCTGAACTTTCCAATCCGGAAGCACTCGCACTGAAGGGTGAAGTTGGTCGTAAGCGTGTTCTTGAGTCATTTACATACGCCCTTGATGCAGAACGCTTTGAGTCGATTTATCTACGTGCGATGATGCAGTAATCGTAATCATCGATCAATCATGATAATTGCATCCGTAGGGCAGGCAAATACACAGAGACGGCAGCCAGTGCACGGGTCACGCAGAACCTTCGCCTTACGATTAATATCGACTTTCATCAGAGGGCTTGCGAGTGGTTTGTCGTAGAGTTCAATCGCGTCATCATCGCAGACGATTGTACATTGGTCGCAACCGATGCATTGTTCCTCCTTCACGAATGCAACCGTGGTTTCTCCACCTTTGACACTAGCACGCTCTTCTGCTTTGGCTGCATTCAAGGCGATACGGATGCGACGCTGAACGTCGGATCTGCGGGAGGCTACCTCGTCTCGACTCGCCATGTATGGATTTGGGAAATGGCTCTTCTTCTCAAGCCTTGGCCTAATTGCATGGTTTCATTTGCCAAATCTTTGGTCCCACGTAGTTCCAAATCAAGCCTGTTTCTTTGCCTCAATCTGGCGGGCAAGGAATGATACTACATCGAGGATTTCAAAGTCATGTCTTGGGTCACCTTCGAATTTCAGGCATTCAAAGTGAGATACACACTTGGGGCAGGTGGTGAGCATAATCTCGGCCCCTGTCTCTCGTACCTCTTCGAAGCGCTCAATCCTGAGTGCACGTGAATTTTCATTACAGGACATCATGGAGGAAACACCGCAGCAGAGAGAATCTTCTCCGTGATGTTCCATCTCAACAAGGTCAACCCCTTCGACTCGCTGAACGAGTTCTCGAGGTTCATCGTAGAGATTCATTTGGCGTCCAAGTCGACATGGGTCATGGTATGTTACAGTCGTACCTTCTGGAACGGATGCTTCGAATTGATAACCGGACTCAATTAGATACTCTGTAGTATGCATAACCTTGAGATCATCAAGTTCGTAATCCATCGCGAAGGTGCGGAAACACTCTGCACAAGAGGTGACAAGTGTCTCAATACCACTTTCACCGAGCTTCTTCTGATTGTATGCCTTGAGTTTCTCAAACACTTCAGTCATGCCTTGCCATTTCTGGTCGTGACCACAACACTTCAGGAAATCACGTCCGAGGTAGGCCACATCCATGCCTGCATCTTCGAAAAGAGTGAAAGCAGCGTCTGTGGTTTGGCCAAGGTCCATTGTACCTTCATTCACATGGCTGAAAATCATCTCTTGGTCAATATAATCGACACAGCCTGGATAGTAGCCAACTGTGGAGTCTATTGGGTAATCCTCTACTGCGACGAATTGGTCACTTGCATCTTCATCTGCTTCTGCTCTAATGACTGCTTGAAGTATAGTGTGAGGGATTTCTGCTGCAGGTGGCCCACCCACGATGAGGTTGCGACGAATATCGATGTAGGAGTCGTAGTCAACGAGTTGTGGGCAAGCATTGGTACACGCTGTACAAGTCAAACAAGAGTACAATGGAACGCCATCATCTTCGTTATTCCATGAGTTGTAGATGATGTTCAACTTGTCACCTGCGTTGAATAGGCGAACAGGACAGGCATCATCACATAGATCGCACCCGTAACATTTGTTCATTTCATATTCGTATCCACGAGCCATGCTCCGCATCAAGAAGAAGACAAGAGCACCGACACCAAGGCATGGAATGACTAGGGAATAGGTGAGTTTCGCATCGAGGCTCTTCGGGTTCTTCAGGTATGTGGGGTTCTCAAGAGTGTGATCGGTTAGGGTGGATGCACTGTAAATCGAACTACCTGTCAACAGGTTGAGTGCAGTGGAGTCAGAGAGGTTGACAGCGAGCCCAGTCGCTCCGTCAATTACTAGGGGCTGGAACGCCTGAATAGAGACATCTGTGATTACATTGCCTGTATCATTGAGTCCGGTGGTTTCGATACTGTAGTCAAGCATGTAGTCTGCACCTGAGGCAAGTTTCAGTGTTTGAGCGGTGCAAGTGTCCATTTCAGTAATGACTGTGCCCGCTATGTCTTTGACGATGAGCGATATGGTGTGCTCGCCAACATTGCGGATTGTTGTTCGGACATTACACCCTACATCTACCTGAAGGGTATCGACGCCGAGATTTGGCACATTCATTGTACCGGAATAGGCGAAGAGAACAGATGAACCATCACTTGAACCCGGGTGTTCTGAAGCTGCAAAGAGTCCATTTCTTCCACTTTCAGTATCAACGTGCTTGTTTGCCCCGTTGAAGTCGATGATATACTCCTGAGTTGGTTGATAGATGCCCCAATTAGAGAACTCTCTTGCAGGCATTACACAGAAATCACTGTAGGACCATGACCCATCTGCAAAGTGATCATCATCCCATGCTTTGGAGTCGGATGATGAACTGTAAGAAAGGCACATTGCAAGCATATGGTCTGCATGTTCACTCTCACGGAGATCTACGAGTGTATCGCTCGGCTGGCTACGTAGTGTCTCAAGCTCCTCAACATCTTGCATAGCGCCGAATCCACCCATGTCCCAGAATCCATTATCGTAAACTGGCCAACTGACTGAACAGAGAAGGATGGCGACGAGAAGTGAGCCAAACGCCACGTTTCGATTACTGTTTGGTGTAATCCTCGCACCTTGTGTTTGTACCATGAACCAACGAATCCCGAAGTAGACCACGGCGAATATGAACACTCCCGTGAGGACCCAAGGTATGCTGTTGAACACCTCCGCAATCCACGGTGATCTTGTTCCACAGGATAGTCCTGCATGGGAATTCATTTGGCAGAAATCGGTCCGATTCTTTCCGTAGAGTTCGAGGAAGATGTTGATTGAATATACAGAGATGAACCATACATGGGCCAAATACACCATTCCAGCAGTAGCGAACCACGGGTCCTCTACACCTCGCTTCTCTCTGCCAGGGATGAATGGAGGTAGTGCAAGTATCATGACGGGGATGCCGGTAATTGCAGCACCCCACCAACCTGCATTCCATGAAATAATTGGGGTTCCGAAGAAGTTTCCAATCGCTTCAGGCAGGGGTATGTCGAATTGAGGGAGGTATTCTCCGAGTCGGAGGTAACCATATGAGAACAGCACGTACCAATCTGGGAATACGAATCCTGCTTGAGCAAAGGGGTCTGCAGCATTGTGGAGTGGCGGGGGAATAAGCCAGGAATAGAAGCAGAGAACCATCAGGACAGACATTGCAATGATTGTATCTCGGAGGACCTCTTGGGGCCAGAATGCATGGCCTGTGAATACACGCCTACGCTCCTGTTCAGCCTCAAGGAGTTGATCGCGCTCGCTGACATATGTATCCGCGACCCGGCCGAGACGTTCGATAATTCCCATATTTCAAACTCCAATCAGTGCGGCTCTGCAACTCCTTGTACCCATACGATAAACAGGTGGACGATGATTAGGGTTGTAACAAGGACAGGTAGGATGAAAACGTGGATGAAGTACATTCTAGTCACTGCCTGATAGGTTAGAGTGCTACCGCCAAACATCGCCGTTGCGACCCAAGGTCCAATCAACGGTGTTGCATTTGCCATATTGATTCCAATAGTTGCTGCGCCGAAGGCAAGAGCATCCCAAGGCAGAAGATATCCAGAATATCCGAAGAAGATTGTGAAGAACATCAGAGCGACGCCGATGAGCCAGTTTAACTCACGTGGATTGCGGTAGGCGCCTGTGAAATAGACTCTACACATATGGAGGAAGACCGCTGCCACCATGAAATGAGTTGTCCAATGGTGAATCGACCGGATTATGTATCCAAATGGCAATTGAGTCATGATGAATTCCATACTCGCGTAAGCCGGTGTTGGGTCCCCCATTCCTCCTGGGACATAGTAGATGCCGAGAATAGTCCCTGTGATTACGAGAATGATAAACGCGAGGAACGAGATCCCTCCTAGGCAGTAGAGAGGGTACCAATACCAGATGATGCGTAGTTTGTATTTCTCAGCATGGGTGAGTGGCATCTGACGGTGCATGCTGTAGTATGCGTCGCGTGACATTGCCCAATAGTCTTGAATTCGGAAACGAGTATCCATCCATGAGAAGGCCCAGAGGAAGGACTTCTCAAGGAGTCCCATTCCGTTCCCCCCTGCTGTAGTGGTTTGTACTGCACGCAAAATCTCCTTGCGGGGGACTTCTTCACGTTCCTTCCGAAGTGTGAATGCTACGATAACGAGGATGATTGCGAGGAAAAGCCACAGGACCACTGATTCAATCATCTTCTTTCACCTCAATCGCAAAATGTGTACCAATCCAAATACGTCGGCAATGCCTCGATAATGTCTCCGTTGACTTCGAAGGGAATTAGGGGCATACCAACTGGAGCGGGCCCTCCTGTTAACTTGACACCGAAGTAGTCGAACATAGTTCCGTTTGTTCTGTTCCTGTTTTGGTTCTTCTCAATCATAGTTGGATCGTATCTACTGGAATGGCAGATGCAGAATAGTTTGTTCCCGCCAGAATCGGTCCCTCCCGGAAACCAAGTGTCTGCGGTGAAGTCGTTAGGAACAAGTTGCCATCCAGGGATACAGCAGAGGTGTGGGCAACGGCTGAAGACAATTACCATATTGTCGTGTATGGCTAGGTCTGCGTAGGTACTGTCTTCCTCCATTTCACCTCCATAGCCAATGTATGCGCCTGATACATCGTATCCATCACCATACTGGAATCTTGGTTTATTCTCAACAGGTGCAGTGCCAGCGTTCTCCTCGTGTGGCACGTAGATGACAGTCACTGGGAGTCCACTCCAAACACCGGCTGCTCCTGCCATGCCAGTGGTGGATGTTGCTGCCTGTGCTTCGAATACGGACTTTGTCATGGGCTCAAGGTGCATGTTGCCGTACCAAGCGGTATCTTCAGCACCAGATGGTACCCAGAATCGGACTGCTGAGTCGCCACCATCTGATTCGGCAACACCCATTAGAAGGGATGCGAAACCGATGGATCCGAGTGATGCGGCTGCAATGACGCCCGCTGCACTGTTGAATGAATGTCGAATGAAGTCACGACGATCGATAAGTCGAGCACCTCCAGCTGTGATTTCATTAATCTCCCCTGGCACTTGACGTAACTTGAACTTCCTGCCCATCATAATCACCTCAAGATTCGTACCTCTTCCACGAATTTGTATCCTTAGGGGGGATGAATTTGTTTCGACGATGTTTGACGACTACGAGGTCTGGGAGGACGAATCGAAGATAGATAATCCCCATCATAATCAGAGTCATTAGAACCATCCCAAGATGGAATGCAAGTTGCTGTTGATCCCAATCATTGAGCAAACCATATGATAGGGTGAAGGCCCAGTAGGTGGTCCAAAAGAGACCCCATACGAAGAAGAGCATCATTATTCCTGATTCTGCAGACGGTGAGATTGTTGCACGAACTACTGTGCCTGGTTTCGGTGCGTTAAACACGCCATGGTCAACAGCAGAGGTGTACTGCTCCTCTGTTAGAGATACGCCTTCAAGAGCCGTACGAGCATCTTCAATGCTCACTATGCCGCTCTTGACTTCACGGAGAAGTGTCAGGAGTTTATCGTCCTTCACAGTTGGTCCCCCCTACGAAGATGTTTAATCCGGAGTCGAAGCAAATTGCTTCGTCCCTCGTAATGGCGACTGAATCCATACCTTAGGAATAGCCCGCAGAAGATGAGGACGAGAATTACAGATAAGAAACCCAGAAGCCCCAGCCAGTGGGCGCGGAACTTTGCGCCCATGTGGTGGAGATCAGTGTGGCCGTCAGATGGTGGTGCAGGCGGCTCAATGTTGCCATCCCCTGAGAACACAGCGCGGCGATTACTGTCGTCTGTGCCTTCGATAATTACGGCGGAGAGGCGATTCCACATATCTTGTGGCCCTGGTTGCCCATCTCCATTTACAGAGTTGCCAACTAGCCAGATTGTAGCTGGACCACTATCAGTTTCCGGAGCAGTCCAGACAATATTCCAAGAGCGTGATTCAAGGTTGCCGCCAGCGTCAGTGTGGGTTAGGGATTGTGTGTCTTCACTGGCCGGTCCGTTGAAGTTCTCAGGTGAGGCCATAACTTGGTCTTCCGACCCTTCGCCTGCAGCAAGTGTTCCTTGGGTCACGCGCATCGAGAAGCCTGCGCTGTATTCGCTTCCACCTGAATGGTATTCTGCGCCAACAATAATATGAATCGTCATGTCATACGATTCACCTGCGACGTATACTGATGGGACGCCGTCAAGGATGACAGTTACTGATCCACTAGGCTCTACGTTGTGACAAGTGCAACCAGCCAACGCAACATCGCCCTTGCCATCTTGGTCGAAACCAATACCTCCTGGCCAAGCTCCCACAGATGAGGGTCCGAAGGCCAAAATCAACATGAGCAAGGAGAGAGTTAATGCACGCCGAACCGGGGCAGTCCACGGACTGGGCATGCTCATATTGGTGGCCACCTGAAAAGGGGATATTAACGTTGCCAATTGTCATCGTCTTTTCGATGGACAGCGGCGCATCAGAGTAACCGTCAAACATCAGTGTTTTTGCTTAATCGTTTGTTTATCGAATCATTCCATATTTTGAGCCGCATGATTGAAACCCTTACTCGGCGGTGAACGGTTCATGGCGGGTCGTGCGTGGAAGAACACCTACCGATTGTCGGATGCTCAACTTGAACAACTTGACAGGGCTGAAGAGAGAATGGAGGCAATGGATCTTTCAGAAGCAGAGAGAATGCTCCTTGAGATGTTAGATGATGACCCACTATGTATTCCTGTGTTGAGTAATCTTGGCCACCTTTACGGTCGACACCTTTCCGATTTTGAGAAGGCAGTCGAGTATTATCAGAAGGTCCTTGATATTGAACCAGATAATGCCTGGGCAAGAGACGAGCGTCGCCGGTATCAGAGATACCTGACTTACGATTGAGGGAAAGCCATGCATGACGGTGCGCTACTCCTTATCGGCGCAGGTGGTCTCGGTTGTCGTTGGGCCAGTCATGCACATCTCGATGTGGATGAAGATTGCGACCTTCTCCTTGTTGATTCGGACCCGGCTTCCCTTGAATTGTCGAAGAGTGCATCTACAGTACGTCTCGGTCCGGAGGTTTCAGAGGGTGCAATTCTACCTGAATTAGGCCATGATTGGGCAAAGGCCCACGCTTCGGTTTTTGAAGACATGTTTGACCGGGCCGAATTGGTTCTAATTGCTGCAGGCCTTGGAGGAGGTGTTGGTTCGGGTGCCTCCACATGGCTCGCTGAACAGGCGCGTTCATCCGGAGCACTTGTTGTCACCGTTATCGGATTACCCTTCGATGATCAGGTGACGAGGATGCGTTGGGCACGTCTGAGCCGGCCCCGATTGGAGGCTGCTTCGCATGCAACGATTGGAATCTCATTGTCGGCACTTGCACTCAGGGCTGAGAAGCGTGGTGCAGAATGGGAATCAGGTGGGGGCTGGGTACCATCGTTAATTCGGGCCTTGGTCCAAACTCAGGCTCGAAAAGGCGTCATTAATCTTGATTTGATGGATCTAAGGACTGTTCTTACTCAGGCAGGCAGGTCAACGGTACTTGTTGCTCAGGGTGATTGCTATGACCCGCAGCGCCTCTTCCAGAAGGCCTTCGATGCGCCACTTGAACGGATTGATCTTGTTGATGCAGCGACTTGCCTATTGCATATCGAAGGTGGGGATCAGGTGACTCTAGGGGATTTCGACCGAATCGCGGATGCTTTCACACGCGGTTTATCTGACAATTGCCACGTAATCTATGGGGCTTCAATTGTCCGCGAATTAGAGGGCGAGGTCCGAGTAATCGCAGTTCTCGCGGGGCTATGATTCATCGATGAGTTCGACTTCGTCTTCATCATCTTCAATCAACTCAATCTCGTCTTCTATCTCGACAAGTTCGATTTCTTCCTCGTATTCTTCTAGTGGGCTTATTTCAGATATTTCTTCAGCATCGTTATCTTTGATTTCTACTTCATTTACAGCTTCTGAATCTTCTCTGTGAGCTGCAATTGTTGTCTCAAGATTGTTCATTGGTCTTTGGAGTGCTTTGGAGAGGCCTAGGAGTAGAGTCGATGCAGTTAGGATGTGTCCTATGCCAAGTGTCGAGGCGACGCTTCCGATTCCGAATTGTTTACTGAGGAGCCCGATTAATGGGAGATTACCAATCAATTCGGTTGAGAGGTCAGTCATAACTGTGATGCTTCCTGCATAGCCAAAGCCGAAGGCTATCGCCCAGAATACCGCTGTGTCTTTAGTCACAATTGTGATCTTGGTTCGATTTCGATTTGTCATTGCCCATACAGCGCTGATTACTGTGATGGTAACTAATACCACTTCTTCAGACCACATTGCACCAGATTCTGCTGTGGTGAATCGTGACCAAGCACTGGATAGGTGCCATGCTGAGAGGAATAGTAGCAGTTGCCCAGTTCTATGAGTTCTACGACGGTCGGAGCGAGTCCAAGATGTGTCCATAGGAGCAATAGCGTCTCGTGCGAGCCAGATGGCGAGGAGAAGTAGGCCTATGCAAATGATGAGATATACTCCCCACTGTAATAGCAGTGGTTCAGATTCAGATAGCGCTGGCAATGTCACTCCTCGTATGCCTGCGATTATTACAGTGGATACAACTGCCCCCATCATGAGTTTTCGAATATCCCAATTAGTTGCTTCACTGAGAGGGGACACTTTGCTCCCACCCTTCCCGGAGGTCCATCCTGATGCACTAGCTCTCAATGCAAGTCCTTGACCGATTGACCATAGGACGAACATGCTAGCAAGAACTAGTGCCCATCCATTGCGAACATCCTCATCCTTGCCTAGCGTTAACCATGACAGTATTGTGAGCATAGTCATGAGTACAATGGGTATAATCACTGGTCCAATGATTCGGATTGGTAGACTCCTGCTAGAAGATGCACGAAGCATCTTCGCTATTGATTCGTTATTTCCGAGTAAGCCTGTGATTAGGTATGCGAGCATAGCGGAAGTAAAGACAATGGCGGCATATCCTGCACTACCTCCAGTGGTGGAGAGGTATCCATAGAGTCCGCCTGTGCCGAGGAGTAGTAGCACGATATGGGGTAGCGTATCTGGTCGTAGCAGTACCTTGAGAAGTTGAAGGGGTCCGTCGATGGAAATCCCTTCATCGTGCTCGGACATTCATGTTCCGATAGTGGGGGATGAAATAAATCGTCATCTTCAGGATGAGCATGGCGCGTCTGTCTAAAGCGAAGCGCGTCAAGCGCCGATGGGTAGGTCTTCGTCTCAAGAGGGCGCCAGATAGAGAGTCACTTGAATCCGAGATTCGAGATTTGCTTGTTGACTCTGATTTACGCCTTTATGATCTTCAGAAAGATGGCCATTATAGTCTAGCAATTATTCGAGTGCCTCTTCCTGATTTGCCTCACTTCCGCGTGATTGTAGATGGTTGTGACTGGATTGAAACTTTGACTACTTCTGGAAAGATTCGTTTGGTGCGCGAGCGCTTGGGTATACCCAAGCCCCCTCGACGCAGATGAAGCATTCATGACCCCCTCTCTATTGGCAGTTCTATGGGTG
The DNA here is from genome assembly GCA_036124005.1 of Thermoplasmatota archaeon. Classification (GTDB taxonomy): domain Archaea; phylum Thermoplasmatota; class Poseidoniia; order Poseidoniales; family Thalassarchaeaceae; genus MGIIb-N2. The sequence continues at coordinate 27,758 of JAZADD010000088.1, read as the reverse complement.
GTGGTGGAACTGCTGAACCAATCCCTCCATGGGACCTCGCATCTTTGATTGGTGCAACCTTGCTAATTGGGACTGTACTGATGGCCCTCTGGTCGCCTGGTCACGATATCTCTCTGGAATCAGAATCGGGTGTAGTGCAAATCACTAGCGTAGATGTTGGCCTTTTGGGTTCCTCTGATGCAATTCAGATTGATGTATCTCCCGGTGAATCCTGTTCAGGTGATAACGCGACAACCTGCACAATCACCGTTAACATTGGTTCTGAAACATTCCAGTTCAATGAGACCGGGGGCGATGCTACCAGTCAGCGTTCTTCAGAGGGACCAATTGTCGTCACAGCGGAAGGAGAGGGAGATTACACAATTTCTGTCAGTGTGCAACGTCAGTTGCCATTGGAAGCCCTTCCTGTAATCTTAGGACTCTTCCTTGTAATATGGGGTGAATGGCGCAAGCGTCAATGAATTTTACTCAGATTATGTTGTAAATCTCACGAATATTCCATCCATCCCATCCATGGAGACCGTTTTCATCTAAGCGAACAGCGATGATATACGATTTGTCGGTTCGCCTTCTTTCTTCACTGATTACACGTGTTGTTCTCGAAGCAGCCCACCAAGTTCGTCGCATTGCCTCTAGGTCTGGCATTGGCACTCGTGTGTGTTTCATGAACCAACCCGCTAAGGCTCGATGGACATGTTCATCCAATCCCTTTAGGTCGCCTTCGATTATGGATGGATGCACGATATCGATTGGCACATGTCCCAGTTCAGTCGTCGTATCGCGGTCTAAACGCCAATCATGAGTAATTGTTCGATTTGATCCATTCAGGCCGATGCCGAGATGAACCCGGACATCATCTCCACATGTTCGCGCATTGAGTAGTAATCCCCCACATTTCACAGCACCTTCTCCACGAACGAGGTCGTTTGGCCAGCGGACACCGATATCTGATTGAGGGCACCAGCCTATGCGGTCAATGCCGTGGCCAGTGAATGTTTGCAGGGCCTCCAATACTGCTATCACAGATATCATGTGAAGGTCATGTGTTGAGAGGTCGTTTTTTTCGGGCCCAATGATGCACCATGTGCCAAAGAAATCGCCCTTCACTCCAATCCAATTGTTCCCTCTTCTACCCCTTCCTGACGTTTGGATATCCGCGATAACCAAATCTCCACATTTTGAGTCAGCAGGCAGTTCATCCATAGTTGATTCAGTCTCTGTAATTATGATTGGTTCATATCTCCAAGGTCGCCATATGCAGACGGCTGCGAGGCGTTCACCTCCTCTCGAATGGCCAGCAATTCTACGCGAACACCAGCCCTCTCTATCAGCGTAGGATAATGCTTGACGGGTGGGCGCATCATCTGATGCAATGATTATGATGCACCCATCTTTAGCGAGACAATCGTTCTCTTTCAGATGTTCAATAACATGTACTATCGGGTGAACCTTTGGGCGTGTCAATGCCGCTTCCTCCATAGGGCCTAATCGTTCTTCTATTGGTTCGAGGTAGGGGGGATTCCATGCGATTACATCGAATACTCCATGTTTCAGATGAGCACCTTCTTCTAGTGCACCTTCGAGTACTCTCATTTCTACACCTTTGAGAGAACGAGTACAGGCAACGGCGAAGGGATTCGGATCAATGGCTACTACCTCCCAACCAATCTTGGCCATGGAATGTGAGATTACTCCCGTTCCACAGCCGATTTCAAGCAGGCGCCCAGGGGGTCCTTGAAGCTGAAGTAGGGCTCGATGTAAGAGTGTTGAATCCTCTCTTGGGGGGTAAACTGTACGTGGAACGTCGACGAGTCTTTGTAGCCCCTCTCCGTCTGTCCACTCAACTTTGAATGCTCTTTGCTGAGAGATCTCAATTTCACGATCAATTGTGTCCCCCATCACTCTTTACTCTGGTTACGGTGGTTTATTGAATGGAGAGTTCAAGACGATTCTTGATGGGGGCCTGTTTGACGTGCCTTTCCTAACGAGGAAGTTTTAAGAACACCCCCTCGGTCCGACGAAGGCCCAGCATCAGCCATGGGCCTGTAGCTTAGCCAGGTAGAGCGACGGACTTTTAATCCGTTGGCCGGGGGTTCAAATCCCCTCAGGCCCGCCTGACTTGGCTCAGGTCCGTTGGTTTTTGATGTAGAGGCAAGGGGTGTGTCATATGGCAGTTAAGAGTTCAACGAAGAAGAAACTCATCGAACTCGGCGTCGATGAAGGGCACGCGAGTAAGTTGGCGGACGATACAAATCTAAGTCAACTCAAGATGCTTTCTTCAGAGCAAATAGGCGAGAGAATTAGCCTCCCTGCTGATGACAAAGTCGTCGAGAAATATATGGCACTGATTCGTGAACAACCTACGCGCACGCGTAGATCCCGTTCTGTAAAGCGCACAATTAGTCAGAAACTTGAGGATGAGGACATTATCGGTCACAACGACCGATTTAATGTGTTGAATCACGAGTTGGTCCCTCATCACGAGTTGGTCCCTGTTGAAGATGAGGCCAAGGTCCTTTCACCATGGTCTCTCATGACAACCGACGCCGAGGGTAACCAACGTCTTGCCAAGGAACGCCTTCCAAAGATTCTGATTAACGATCCAGCAGTCCAGATTCTCAAGGAGATGGAGGAGGCACAGGTCGAAGGCTTGCCAGCAGGTTGGCTAACGAATCGTGTTGTCAAAGTCGTTCGTTATAGTCGGTCAGCAGGTGCATCTACTGCTTACAGATTGATTGTGGAGGCCCATTGAGGGAGGGATTGCTATGAAGGAGATCATTGAAGCATATTTCAACGAAAGAAGTCTAGTCAATCATCAGGTTGGCTCTTACGATGATTGTATCCCTTCTTCAGGTGAGAAGGGAGATGGCAAAAACCAGCGAATGAATCGCATGGAGCGTATTGTCCGCAATATTCGTGTTGGTACGGATGAAATTATCGAGGATGATGAAGGAGGGATGATTAAACTCGACGTTCTTGACAAGGAAATCATTGTTCGAATCAAGAACGTTTCATTGGGCAAGCCTGTGATTCGGGAAGCCAACGGTTCTATTCACGAATCCACCCCTGTTCAGTGTCGTCTGCGTAAACTCACCTACGAGAGTCCTCTCTTCATGGATTTCAAGATTTATCGCGATGACAAACCTACACCTGACGAAGAGACTCGTGTACAGATTGGCTCTCTTCCAATCATGGTCCGTTCTCGGCGTTGTAACCTCCACCCTGAGAACATTGACAACGGTGGAGCAGCAGGCAAATTGAATATTCACAGTTCTATCGAGGATCGTAATCGCTACCATCGTCTTCTAGAGAAGTATGGTGAGGACCCCCTCGATCCGGGTGGGTATTTCATCATCAATGGAACTGAGAGAGTTCTCATTTCGATGGAGGACCTTGCGCCAAACCGCGTGACTGTCGAGAAGAACAAGAAGTATACTTACGAGACCGAAGTCGCCAAGATTTTCTCTCAGCGCGATGGTTCACGTAAACCCCTCAATGTTGAGAAGCGTCGGGATGGTATGCTTATGGCAAAGATTCCTTCCGCTGGAAGCACTCCTGTGCCTGTAGTTCTACTGATGACGGCGCTTGGTGTCCAGAATGATCAGGAAATCTTCCAGGCAATTGCTGGGCCTGTGGAATCGATGAAGTACACGGTTGCAAACATCAATGAAATCAAGGATAACGAGGAGTATGGTGTCCATACTACTGAAGAAGCTCTAGCTTGGCTTGAGAAGAAGTTCGCCGCTGGTCAGCAGAAGGAATACCGTGAGCAACGAATCCAGAATATGTTGGATAAGGAACTCCTACCTCATTTGGGCGAGACACCTGAGAGCAGACGCAAGAAGTCAGTATTCCTTGGTCGCATTGTTCGTCAAGTCCTTGAGATGGCAATTACGAATCGTGATCCTAATGACAAGGACCATTATGCTAACAAGCGCGTCCGCCTCGCAGGAGATCTCATGGAAGATCTCTTCCGTGTTAGCCTTCAACAACTCGCTCGTGACCTCAAGTACCAGCTTGAACGACATCACAATCGGAAGCGTGACCTGAAGATTAGCAGCTGTCTTCGACCTGACGTGCTCAAGTCGAAAATCATGCATGCTCTTGCGACAGGAAACTGGGTTGGGAGCCGGAGTGGAGTTAGCCAACTGCTCGACCGGACTACATACCTCGCAGCCCTCTCACATATGCGTCGCGTAACGAGTCCTCTTGTTCGTAGCCAGCCTCACTTTGAGGCTCGTGACCTCCATCCTACTCATTGGGGCCGCCTCTGTCCCAACGAAACCCCTGAAGGACAGAATTGTGGCTTAGTGAAGAACGCAGCCCAGATGATTGATGTTTCCGAGGCAGTTGATGAGGACTTAATCAAGGACATGCTCTCTGAAGCCGGTGTAGATTCCGCTCCTGATGGATGGGCAGAAGGTGCTCGAATACACGTGAATGGCGATATCTTTGGGTTACACAAGGACGCTCACAAACTTGTTGATCGCCTGAAGAAGAATCGCCGTCGTGGAGTGATTCCACCTGAGGTATCAATTCGTCACGACGCAGTCAACAAGGATGTTTTCATCAATACTGACAAGGGTCGAATTCTTCGCCCTCTACTTGTTCTTGAGAATGGTGAACTACGACTTCAGAAGGAACAGTTGGAAGCCCTCCGAAATCGCGATATGACATTCAAGGAACTTGTTTGGTCAGGCGTTGTTGAGTGGGTGGATGCAGAAGAGGAAGAGGATCTCCTGATTGCACCGCGACCATACGATTTACCTTCTCGTAGCCCCAAGCATAACCGTCCAATCAATCCTGCGAAAGTGGAGTGGTCGAATCTTGGTCAGCCTGACCAAACCGAAGCCGTCCTAAATGTCGAAGTCACACTTCCTAACGGCGAAAATGTCACTGAGATTTTCAGTGTCCCTCTGAATTACTATCAAGAGGACTTCGATTCCCTCAAGCGTAAGCAGAAGAAGTCTGGTTCAGTTCTTTGTTTCACGCACGTTGAGATAGATCCACAGTTGATTCTAGGTGTTTGTGCGAGTTTAGTGCCGTATCCTGAACACAATTCAACTCCTCGTGTTACCGGTGGAACTGCGATGGTCAAGCAGGCTCTCGGTCTGCCAAGTGCCAACTACCGTTTACGCCCGGATACTCGTCTCCACGTGTTGCATTACCCACAGCAATCTATGACACGGACACGTGCTATGGAGGCCACCAAGTTCCTCCGCCGCCCCGGTGGTCAGAATTTCGTTGTAGCCGTTCTTTCGCATCATGGCTACAACATGCAGGATGCAGTGATTATGAACAAAGCTAGCGTACAGCGCGCACTTGGTCGTTCCACCTTCGTCCGCACTTACAATGCTGAGAATAGGCGCTTCCCTGGTGGTTTAGAGGAAATTATCCAAGTCCCTGGTCTTGATCCAAATCACGAAGTCAAGGGTCTGAAGCCGACTGAGGCTTACAGTCATCTAGAGGAGGACGGCCTACCTATCCCTGAGCAGTACCTTGACAGTCAGGATGTTCTCGTTGGCAAGACGAGCCCACCACGATTCCTTGAAGAGGCCGCGCAAGGAGCCTTCTTCCAAGCTCCAGAGCGGCGCGAGTCCTCCATGACAGTTCGTCACGGTGAGAAGGGCTTCGTCGACAATGTGTTCGTTACGGAATCCCTCGATTCCGGCCTAATGTGCCGTCTTATGTTACGCACAAATCGTGTCCCTGAACTCGGTGACAAGTTCGCATCTCGGCACGGACAGAAGGGCGTAATTGGTCGTCTTATCGAGCCTCAAGATATGCCTTTCACAACTTCCGGTGTAGTCCCTGACGTTTTGATGAATCCACACGCGATTCCATCTCGGATGACAGTTGCACACGTCCTTGAGATGATTGGTGGAAAGGTGGGTTCCATGGAAGGTCGTCAGATTGATGGCACAGCCTTCAACGGAGAGAAGGAAGAATCACTGCGTGAGGCATTGGTCCGTAATGGAATGGCACATACTGGCCGCGAGGTTATGATTAACGGAGAGACTGGTGAACAGTATCCTGTAGACATATTCTGTGGCGTGATTTACTATCAGAAACTCCACCACATGGTGAGTGGAAAGATGCATGCACGTAGCCGTGGCCGTGTTCAGATTCTAACTCGTCAGCCTACCGAGGGCCGTGCTCGTCAGGGTGGTCTTCGATTTGGTGAAATGGAACGTGACTGTCTGATTGCTCATGGCGCTTCAATGGTCATCAAAGATCGTCTCCTCGATGAGAGTGATGGCTGGGACATGCTTGTCTGTAGTAACAAGGGTTGCGGACATGCAGCTTACTATGACTTCAACCGGAAGGCGATGTGCTGTCCAGTTTGTGGAGATCGGGCGGATATCCACCCGATTCAGACATCTTATGCATTCAAACTACTACTCGATGAGATGAAATCTCTCGGTGTTGCTATGAGAATCGAACTGGAGGACCGAAGATGAGAGCGCGTGACGTTGCAAAAATCCCTAAGCGGATTGGATCGATTAAGTTCACATTGATGGATCCTAACGAGATCCGCAAAATGTCCTCTGTCGAGGTCAAAACAGCGGACACCTACAAGGATGATGGTCATGCGTTCCGTCAAGGACTTATGGACACCAAGATGGGTGTCATTGATCCAGGTATGCGTTGTATGACATGCGGCAACAAGCATGAGGAATGTCCGAGCCATTTCGGTCATATCCAGCTTGAACTTCCCGTTGTTCACATTGGATTTGTTCCGTTGATTAAGTCGTGCCTTTCTTCGACTTGTAATTCTTGCAATAAGATTCTCCTTAACGGTCAGAAGGGAAGCCACCCGCAGGACGAAGAGAAATCAGAGCAAGATTTCTACCGTGATCGGATTAACGAGATTATGCAGAAGCATGGTGTTGGTTCTCCAGAATATTCCAAGATGATTAAGGAAATTGAGAAGGAGTGCAAGAGTGCGAAACGTCGTATTTGTGTTCACTGCCAAGAGGAACAGGGAGTGATTCAGCTTGACAAGCCATCTACATTCAAGGAGAAGTTCGAAAAGGGCGAGCACAAACTTAACCCTCGGGATATCCGTGAATGGTTGGAACGTATTCCTGATGAACACCTCATATTCCTCGGAATTGAGCCCAACTCAAGTCGTCCTGAATGGACTATTATGAAGGTTCTACCAGTGCCTCCTATTACGGTGCGTCCATCAATTACACTCGATAGCGGCGATCGTTCAGAGGATGATTTGACTCACAAGCTCGTGGACGTACTTCGTATCAACCAACGACTTCGTGAGAATCGTGACTCTGGTGCGCCACAACTCATCGTTGAGGACCTTTGGGAACTCCTTCAATACCATATCACCACCTACTTCGATAACCAGACGAGCGGAATACCTCCTGCAAGGCATCGTTCCGGGCGCACTCTCAAGACGCTGACTCAGCGACTCAAAGGGAAGGAGGGTCGTTTCCGAAGCAATCTCTCTGGTAAGCGTGTGAACTTCTGTGCACGTACCGTCATTAGCCCTGATCCAAAGCTTGGCATTAACGAAGTCGGCGTTCCTCTTCCTACTGCGAAAGAGCTGACAGTTCCAATTCGAGTAACGCCCCGGAATATGGAGCAGATGCGTCAAATGATTCTCCGTGGCCCAGATGTACATCCTGGTGTTAACTACATTGTTCGTGGAGACAGTTTCCGAGTCCGCATCACAGACAGAACGAAGTGGATTTGGGCTGGTTTCCGCTGCCTGAACGGTGAATGCGTATCTGGTGCTAGCGATGAAGAACCATACACGGGCGCTCGCCCAGACCTTAACACTGTTCTACCTGCACCCAACTTCTTACCTGGGTTAGAAATCCGTGTTCTCAAGACGCAGACCGATTCAGGATCTATTGAAGAGAAGATTGAGGTTGATCTTGAGAATACACTACGTAATCTACGTGGTGAAGATGAACACGGTCTTCCCCTTCCAGATACTGATAGTCGTGCTATTGTTCACCATCGTTGGCTCTTTGAGAGAAACAATCCAGGTGAAGAATTCCCTGACCATCTTGAGGTCAATTGCCCACACTGTGGTAGCCCTGCCATTGAAGATGAACAAACTGGAGAGTCATTCCGCACTCAGACCGAGGACCGTCTTTCTACTTTCGATATATATGGAAACCCTCGGCCAGGTATGACCGTAGAACGTCATCTTATCGATGGAGATATCGCTATCTTCAACCGGCAGCCATCGCTTCACCGTATGTCAATGATGGCGCACGAGGTACGTGTTATGGATGGCAAAACTTTCCGATTCAACCTCGCAGTTTGTACTCCTTACAACGCTGATTTCGATGGTGACGAAATGAACCTACACGTGATTCAATCCGAAGAATCTCGGGCTGAAGCGAAGATCCTAATGCGTGTTCAAGAGCACATCATCACACCACGATATGGTGGGGCGGTGATTGGTGGTATCCACGATCACATCTCTGGTGCCTATCTTCTTACTCATGGTTCCGAGGACGAAAAAGGGAACCTAATCCCTCGTCTAATCCCAAAGAGCATTGCTTTGGATGTACTCGGTCAGGTGGGTTGGTCAGGTGTTTTGCCCGCTGAGGTCGAGCGTGATGGGGTCATTGGATATCTTGGAACTGACCTTATGAGCCTCATTGTCCCTGATGGATTCAGACTTGAGTATACCAGTCGTAGTAACGACACGGTTCTAGTCAAGGATGGACAAGTTAGTGGAACTCTAGATAAGAGGGCTATCGGGGCTGAAGATGGTCGTCTTCTTGATGCAGTGGTTCAAACTCACGGCACAGAGGAAGGAGCGAAGTTCCTAGATCGTATGACTCGAATGACAATTGCTATTTGCACGTCGATGGGCTTTACCACGGGTATTGATGATCAGGATCTTCCACCCGAAGCTAGTGTGGAAATCCAGGCAATCAATCAGACTGCTTCGGATGAAGTAGATGCCGAACTCATCAAGTTCGGTAAGGACGGTTCAAAGTATGAGACTCGTCCAGGTCGAACTCCACTTGAAACCCTTGAGGAGAATATCCTTGGTATTCTCGATCGTTGCAAGAGTGCGACCTCTGAGGTTGCGAAGAACGTCCTCTCGGATGACAACGCTGCTGTTCTAATGGCTACCTCTGGTGCTCGCGGTAACATGGACAATCTTGCTATGATGGCAGGTTCGATTGGCCAACCGAAGGTTCGTGGTAAGCGTCTTGAGCGTGGATATCAGGACCGTGTTCTACCTCACTTCGGTCGCAATGCTCGTGGTGCGAAGGAGAAGGGCTTCGTATCTTCTTCTTTCAAGCGTGGCCTCGAACCAACAGAGTTCTTCATGCTCTCTGTATCCGGAAGAGAATCTCTGGTCGATACCGCCGTCCGAACTGCGAAGTCCGGATACATGCAGCGTCGACTGATTAACGCTATGGATGATCTCAAGGTATGGGATGACGCTCCAGCATCGGTTCGTAATACTGCGAATCGAATCATCCAGTTCCATTACGGTGAGGACTCGGTTGATCCCGCCCGGTCTAAGAAGGGTGAACCGTTTGACGTCAGTGCAGTACTCGATGATGCACTTGGAGGTGAGTGAATATGACCGTTAAGAGTGCAACTAAGAAGAAGCTCCAAGACCTTGGAATCGCGGAGCAGCATGCTCACGAACTCGCCGATGATCGGAAGTGGGACGATGTTTGTATCCTCACCACTGTTCAGATATCTGCAATTTGTAAGACGGACTCTCAGACAGCCGAGAGTATCCATAAGATGATTCAAAATGCGGGTAAAGGAAACAAGTCGGATTCAGCACCTGCACAGACAATCACCATCAAGCGTAAGAAGGTACATCGTCGATCTACGGCCACTCGTGGCCTCCAGTCCTATGATGCCGAATCCAAGTTAGTTCAGATTGAGCGCGATATCTCTCGAGACGATCCGTTGTTTATCCAGATTCGGAATGCATCAGTAGATGCCGAAATCTGGCTCACACCTCGTATCATCAACGATCTAGTAACCGGTCTCAATAATCGTGGTGTCAAGAAACTGACAAAGAAGCAGATGGAGGCTCTTCTCGCATCTACTCAATCTGCTCTTGAAAGGACTCGAGTTGACCCATTCGAGGCTGTTGGAATCATCACTGCCCAATCAATTGGCGAACCTGGTACGCAGATGACTATGAGGACTTTCCACTATGCAGGTGTTGCAACGGTCAACGTCACTCAAGGTTTGCCTCGTATCATTGAGATTGTTGACGCTAGGAAGACTCCTGACACTCCTACAATGAATATATATCTCGATGAATTTGATGAGAAAGGTAAGCCATTCAACACGGAAGAGAAGAAGGTCCAAGCTCTTGCAGCGTCTCTTGAGACTACACTTACTCCTGACATTGCAGATATTGATGTGAATGTCGCCCAGCGTTTCCTTACTCTCAATCTTCGTCGTGCGAATCTCAAAACAAAGAGTATGACTGGGGCTGAGGTTCGTGACAAGTTGTCCAAGAGTCTACGACTTTATGTTGGTGCAGATGTAGATGATAATCCACGTGAATTAACAATCGTTCCAGGTATTAAGAAGGAAGAGGATTTGAAGGAACTTGCTGCAAATCCGCCTACCTATACTGATTTGCTCGCTCTTGAGGACAAGGTCCGTAAGATTAAGCTCAAGGGAGTTAAGGATGTCATTCGAGCGAACATCCAGGGTCCTACTAAGGATACAGGAGAGTACTACATTTCGACGATTGGTAGCAATCTTTCCAAAGTTAGTGAGTTCCAAGGTGTAGATCGCTCTCGTACTTACACTAACAATATCATGGAGATTTGGAAGTACCTCGGGATTGAGGCTGCTCGCCAATCAATCATCAATGAGATGACCTTGACTCTCGAAGGTGCGGGTCTAGATGTCGATGTTCGTCATCTTCTCACGGTTGCGGATGTGATGACGTCTGAGGGAGAGGTTCGTGCGATTGGGCGACATGGTGTGTCTGGGAACAAACACAGTATTCTTGCGCGTGCGGCGTTCGAAGTCACAGTTAATCACCTCCTTAATGCGGGTGTCCGTGGAGAGCGTGACGAGTTAACTGGTGTCGCCGAGAACATCATCGTCGGTCAACCGGTCGCTCTTGGTACGGGTAGCGTGGAACTATTCTATGTCCCAAATGAGGAGTGAGAAGACCCACCATGAGAAGCCAAACGGCAGAGAATGGAGATGAATGAGATGGACTTAGCAAGACAACTGAAGAATGCAATATCAAGCGGGAACCTACTGTTTGGTCAGAGACAGACGATGAGTGCATGCAATTCAAGCGATGCCCGTATGGTGATTATTGCGGCGAATTGCCCCATTGATTACATCGAGGATCTTCGTAGCCGTCATCCAGATGTCCCAATGCATCAGGTTGCATTAGTCAATCGGGAATTGGGCGCAGCTTGTGGAAAACCATTCGCAGTCAGTGTCCTGAGTGTCATCGACGCAGGCGAATCGGATTTGCTAACACTCCATCCAAATGTTGAGTGATTGCCTCTAATCACCAATCGCTTGATGGTCCTCATGCCTCCGTCTATCCCTGATGGAGGATCTAATCACCGGCATCCTTCGACACCGTGGTGCTAGACTAGAGCCTACGCCTGACCTGCTTGGCACTGCCTCGATTCGGCCACTCGGTCGAATCTCTGAGCCACCAATTGGGTTGCGGAATGGACCTGCTCGTCTTCACACAATGATTTGGCATGCTCCAGATGGTTGGACGGTCTTAGACAGAGTCGAACTAGATCGTTGGATTGTTGATGCACCGTTAGGAGAGCATTGGCTCATTTCCGAGCGTCCTTTGGCAAAGAGCCTCATTCCGCCCGAGCGTGAGGGTTTACAAACGGAGATTTGGGGTCCGGAGGAATTGGCATCTTGGATTGGGGAAGCAGTCCTCTCTGGTGAAATTAAGACCTCACTTGGTTCCCCTAATGTTGAGAATGAATCAGTTCCACAAGAAGTCAAGGAGATTCGTCTTGAATCCGCTTGGTTCAACACTCTACAGGTAGAGGTTGCTACCTTCCAACCGACAATCGATCTCGAGGTTTGGCTTGAAAGAAATCCGCTCAAAGGAGTTCGACCGACTGCTGTTTTGGTCGAAGGGCGCGTATGGAGTGTCCAAGGTATTCTTCGTGGCCCTAATGATTCCACTGAACGTTCATGGTGGAGTGTACTTGAGGTGCCGCAATTTAGCTCATTTAGGATTATTGAGAACCCCGTGTTCTTGAATCATCGTCCACGCTTGCGAATCCTTCCTTCGCCAGGATGGATGGAGGAAGTTATGGTTCGGCAGAATATCGAGCAGGTGACGGAAACTCGCCGCCCCTACTCTCCTAAGGAGGATGTTTCCGTTCGAATCCAAGGTCGATGGAAACTTGATCCATCCTCTGCCGAGATTGAGTCAGGTATGGTTTTGATTCCTGCTTGGGTCCTTGAATCAACATCTGGTACGGATATCCTTGATGCTACGACTGGCCGAATACATCCTCTTCCATCTGGAATCAGGTGAGGACTTCAAGCAGCCGGTCTTGTTCAGCCGCCCGTCGTAGTTCCAATGCGATTCGTCGTCCGGTACTCATTGGGCGGCGCCAGAGTGAGTTCCCATATGGGTGCCCAACGTTGACGTGGACATTGGTTCCACCGCCGACACGTGGCGCGACATCATAGATGTGGAAATTCATGTCTTTATCGATACAGGTCTGAAGGCAGAACGGGCCAATGACTCCAGGATCGTAGTGTTCCTTACTGGCTTTGACAAACTTCTCACCTAATTCGAATGCACTCTCAAGTAGTGATTCTCGAATTGTAGCGGTATTATGTCCTACCACGGTCATCTCAGGAATTTGTTGGTGGGCGGGCATAGTCATCTGTTGTGGAGCTGGAAGTCGAACATGTCCATCGAGGCTACTCTCAAATCGCCAGTCAACACCAAGTAACTCAAGTTGAGGCATTTCTTCTTCCAGAGGGCTGTAAAAGAAGTTCAGGTTGAAAACTGGACCTATGACGTATCGCTCAATTCTTGCGGTCTTGAGGCTCTCCTCATCAATGACGCCTTGTGTAAGGAGTTCGTTTGATTTCTCTATGTATTCTTCGTAAGATGCACAGGTGAAGAAGCCACGCTCGAGTTTCTTTTGTGCGTGGTGTAGTTTCACGATAACAAGACAATCGATGTCTTGAGGGTCCTGAATTGCTTCAGGATAGGGGAGTCCGGCCTTCTCAAGTAGCCAGTAGTAGTCGAACTCCTCTGTCCGCTCTTCCATGCGAAGCATCGAGCGTGATCCAAACATTGGGACACGGAAATCATTCTCAATCCGGTCGATTCCACAGTATGAGGTGAATGCTCGGTTTGGGATGAAAATCATGTTGCGAGCCCGCATTCCTTGTTGGAATTCAGGGTTGAGTATCCCGTCGAAGCGGTCGAGAACAACGGTCTTGTCCACCATGCCGCGTTTAACACGTCCGGAACTACTTCGTTGAGTGCGGAAGTAATCGGAATAGATTCTTTCTCTTCCTTTTTGGCAATAGGCAACAGTGGGAAACCCCTCTTCGATTGCCCCATCGCAGAGGTCGAGGGCACTGTGGCTTGCAGTCATGCCAATTCGGAGTTTGAGTTGGTCATAATCCTCGAGTATGGCTTTAATCTCGGATTGTTCAATCATGGAATCACTTCAGTTGTTTCGTTGGAATGCCATGAGATCATCAAGGCCCAAGGTTTCTCCAGACATCAGGAGGTCCATTAGGTCACGAGCCTCAACACTTGCATTTCCGTCATCCGTATCGTCATCCGTAGAGGTGTTCATGATGCCATCAATAGACTGTATAACTCGCATTCCAACGACGAATCTTCGATGATGGTTATCGGCAATACGACGAAACCCCTCCACTTTTCGGTGAGCCTCTGTATGTTTCTCTCGGAGCCCACTAACTTCTTTTCGAATCTCTTGCATTAGTTCATGTGCAGCCTGAGCGGTACTCGCAGCAGCATCGACAGCAGCATGTGCTTCTTCTTCTGCAGCCTTGGCATCGTTCAATCTGGCTTGAAGTTCAGGGAAATTACTTGAAACCTCAGGTGTGTTTTTCGCTTCCTTCAATTGTCGGCGAAGATCTGCAGCACGTTCGTTGAACTTCTTTTCTGAGATTCTCCCTTGCATGAATTTCATTTCAAGATCATTAATCTCTTCACGTACGCTACGAGCACTACGCGTTTTCCGACGGTCATGCGTATTGTCTCCTTGTGCATTCCGGAGAGCGACATACTCCTCCTTGATAGCCTTGTACTCCTCTACCCGTTGTGAGCGTGTTTCTTTTAGTCCGCGGACCTTTTTATTCTCGATATCCCGAATCGTTTGTTGACGATCTACTTCGTCCATAAGTTGGCGTAAAGTGGTTTGAACGCCTTTACGTGTCTCAATCCACGATTTTACCTGTTCATTCTGGCGATTCCGTTCTTCACGGGCGGAATGAGTCTTCTTTTCTACGACACCCTTCATTCTGCTGAGGGTCTCTTTCATGGAATCGCCTCTAGCCCACGGGGACAGTACACCTTGACCAATGGACCACGGGATATAAGCAAAACGCAACCGTAATCGATGACTGCTCAACGGTAGATGAAGAAGAGTTATGATATCGTTTCGTCTGAAGCGAATTGGTGGAGAGATATGTCCCTCTCAGGTATTGCAGGCATGAATCGAGTAATGGAGCGTGATGTCGCTGCTCCGTATCTGACATTGGTTACTGGACCTCCTGGTTCTATGAAGTCTAGTTTTTGTATGACTATGATCACAAACCATCTATCAAATCAGGGCGGTTTTGGACTCTATTGTACCGTGGAAGAAACGGTTCCTAGCCTGACGAGGGCAACTCAATCACTTGGAATTCGTCTCCCTCCGAATCTTCAAATTACTGATTTTACCGAACTCAGGAAGGATAACCAGAACATGGATTATCTCAAGTTCACGAGGAAGATGATCGAGCATTTTAAGCAAAAGGAAGGGAGCAATTTTCGTGTCTTCGTACTCGATTCGCTTGGGGCCATCTACAGTCTTACTACGGTGAATGAGGAGATGAGAAAGAAAATGTTCGACTTTTTCGATTTCCTCCGTACACAGGGACTCTATACTTTCATTATTACAGAACGATATTCTGGACAGCAAGCTGAGTTGGAAGGCAACGAAGGTTTCCTTGCCGATGCTATCCTAAACATGGGTCTTGATCTCCGAAATGGGCAGATTGTTAGGACGCTGCAAGTCGAGAAAATGCGTCATATCCGTCACAGTATGGAGAAACAGGCAATCCAAGTTGGCCAAACAGGTCTCGAGATTATCGGACCGTTGTTCGACTGAACTCGCTCGCTAGGAGTGGCTTCATTCTATCTGCGACTTCTGAAGCCACAGAGCGAAGCGTACCATGTTCACGTGAATCTGTACCTGTGACAACTAGTACATGACGTTCGTCGATTCGCACCAGTATTGTAATACCCTGTTCAGCAATTAGACTCATTCGAGTCAATCGAGCCCCATCGAGATGTTCTTCTGCTCTAGATATGGCACTTTCTACTAGTGCTGCTGCTACTTCAGGAGTGGCTAGAATGCCGGGTCTGGTACGTATCGGGGTTCCATCATTTCCAACCAATGTACACCAACTAACTTCGGCTCGATTAACCAAATCGTCCATCAGGCGGTCGAGCATGTGACAAAACCGACACATAGGGATTTAATTGCATGGTTTGGATGAATCCACTGGTCCAGACATAAGGATGCCAAGTGCATCAGGATAATACCCTCTCAGCCAACCAATCGGTTGTAGTCCAAATCTTTTGTAGAATCGGATAGCGCCGTCGTTATTTGCCCTTACCTCAAGGGTGATTCGGGCCAGTCCTACCGCTTTTACAGATTGGTTTAGAACTGCCCAGCATCTACTTCCGATTCCTTTTGATTGGTATACTGGATCGACGCCAAAACCAATCACGCGAGCAGTATTCTTTTCAGAAGCAATCCAAATTAAACAGCATATAATTGCCCCTTTTTTTCTCGTGACAATAGCACTTCCAAGTTCCAGAGGGTACATCAGAACACGGTCAATAGTAAGTTTCTCTCCAGTTGTCCTATGGAGGAGATTGGTAATTTGCTGTGCATCTGCCATCGTGAGGGGTGAGGTCAGATGCTCCCATTCGGATTGTGGCATCAGGCGCCCCTCTGGTCGCGTTCTCGGTTGAGATTTGTTTCACGGGGACGGCTTTGAGATGTTCCCGATCTTCGGTTTCGTTTTCTCTTCCGCTTCCCATCTGTTTTACCTTCTTTCACTTCGACCTTACCAATCTCCGACAAACCCCCAGAAGAGAGTAGAGCATCCAGGTCCGAGATAGATAATGTTCCTCCACTCGCGGCCTTTTCTTTCACATCCTCTGGATTGATACGATCAACAACACTTCTGCCTTCGCGTATCTTAAGGAAGGCTTGTAGCCGCCCCCTCTCTCGAATTAGTTTTCCTCGATCCGAACGACATTCACGATGCATTCGATCAATATCGTCGATTCTTGAAGAGATACGGCGGACTTCTGGCCAACCGACGTCATCTTCCTCAATAGTTGGTGTAGATTCAGCGGCATTTTTCTTCCGTTCTTCCCCCCTCTCATCGATTTCTTTGAATTGTTTCATGACAGAACGGATCCCTTCAATGGCAGTAATCATACGTTTGTGGGCTTCCATTGATTGGGCTTTGACTTCATACATTGCCTGATACTCAAGAAAACTCTGGAAGATTTGAATTTCATCCTCTAAGGTAGGCATCTGGTTGAGATCGTTCATTATCGTTGTTAGAAGGCGATGTCTGTGCTTTAGTGAATCTATAATCTGGTCGAGGACAGGTGGTACTCTTTGATTTGCATCATCACGAAATTTCTGCGCCTCATACCGTTCATTTTGAAATATAGAGAGTTGCTTTCTGAGTTTACGTTTCTCTTCAGAATCTTTACTACCTTTCTTGAGCGATTCTCTTAGGCTGGTAACAATCTCAATCAATTGCCTTCTTTCATTACGGAGTGACTCTGATTGAGCCTCTGTGCTCTTAATATCACTCTGTACATCTCGAAGCATCTCCTCAATCTGATGTAGGGAAAGATTCTCAAGATCCTTGAATAAATCTACTCGCTTCTTACCTGAACCTGTGTCATTTCGACGGCCTCTGCTACGCTTACTCCGGCCGGAGTTTTCTCTCCGACTCATTCTTCTTCCACCGTCGTCAGATTACGCTTATTCCGACGTCGGCCTGCAGTAGATGTCATCCCATCCCGTATGTTCTGAGCCTTTTCGCCAAGATTGTGGATGTGAAATTTCGGATTTTTAAGCATTGGATCAGGTTCAATTTCACCAATCCCCTCTTCTTTCCTTCTTGTCCAGTAGGCTATGGCTTGTTCAGATTCAGCCATTAGAGTGTCTGCTGCTTCCAATTGTGTTTTAGCATCACGTAGATCTTTTCTGGTTTGGTGGAATTTTGCCCGTGCTGCTGCCGTTTTTTCTTGAACTTTTATCATATCCAGGTGTGCTTTGTTCCCACTCCGATAGAGACGTGACATATCTCTACGAGCTTGCACATAACTTGCAAGTTCTGGATTTTCTTTTTTTCTCTCTTCAAGCCAATCATCATTCTTACGGATTAACTCCCGTCGTTCTTCGAGGAGTTTACGTTCTTCCACGTGGTCTAGAGCAGAGGTTTGGATTCGATTATCGATGGCGTTCAAATCTGAAAGTAACTTATCCTTCTTCCAGCGCGGGTCTAAACTAACCATTTTCCCTTTCTCGTTAATCTCGTCATGAAGTTTTTCGACCTTAATTCGGAGTTCTTTTGCTTCAGAATGAGCCTCGTCCCTCTCCTGTTTGAAGCGGTTAATCTCATCCATTTTATCTAGGTAATTTGGCTTCTGAGCATCGTACAAGATTTGCATTTGGTCGCGGGTTTCCTCAAGTCCTTGAATCATGTACGGAAGCTGGTCTTGTAGAAGGCGCCGCCTAATCAAAAGCAGGTCGATAATCTCCTCCGGAGACACATTCACCAGTTCCTCGGCCGACATCTCGAAACTGACCAACCGTAAGGGGCGGATAAAGCCAACCGATGACAATCCAGAATCAGGAAGCCCTATGGTTTGCGGGCGCGGAGGTCGGGTACATGGGAGAGAAACCTTGGGTCCATCTACTCCTCATTATTCTTTTAGCCCCCCTCCTTTCCCAATCTATAGCTGCCGATGCCGATGCATCTCTTTCGATGGCTGGTTCACGTGGGGCTACATTTGTGGGACACCCTCCACATGTCGGAGATACTGTAGATCTATCAGTTCTAGTTCACAACGATGGTGAAGTGGTTGGTAATGCCTACATGGTTGTCGTTATCGAGGGTATTGAGACTACGGGTCCGGTAATTGAAATCGGTCCGGGTTCAAGTCGGGAAGTTTCGTCTCCATTAAATCCTCTAATCAATGGAAGCCTCGATGTGTCGTGGTCCATCCAATCGAATGATTCTGTCATTGCCTCCGAGTTATCTGGTAATTTGACTCTTCTTGTTTCGCCTGCACAGAGTTTGACACTCTCTGAACCCATCTATACATGGACTAATGAGGATGGATTAAGAGTCACATTTGAGACCACACTTGATTCGGGGCGTAATCGTAGTGTGGTTCTGATGGTGGATGGCACCAAGTCCAGCCAGTCAGTTCAACTTCAGCAACACAACCTAATATTATCTCCAGGTTCTAGAACGCACGAACTGGTACTTGGTTCACCTGATATCAGTGGTTTGCAGATTGAGGTCCGTCCCGACGGTTGGTCCATGCCGCAGCCAGCGATTGTGACAATCAGTACTTCTGCCCCTGTAATCGATGCGAGTGTCATTGTGACTGGAGCATCTCCAAGTATCCCCTCTGCAGGCGATACCGTTGTCGTCAGTGTAAAGGTGGATAATACAGGTACTGATGTTCTCACTAATGCCCGCTTGCGTCTTATCGATGCAGCAACGGATTATGTTCTCGCAGATCAGATTCTCATTGATATTGAATCTCAATCATCAAATGATTTTGATGTTACAATATCGCCTTGGCCAAGCGGTAATCCAGTGGTTATTCGGGCAGTGGTTACCGCAGAGGATATCTTGTTTGAGAATACTCTCTCAATTGAATCCACTGTAACAGTTGAGGATGTATCAGGTGTAGAGGTTCCATGGATCCCCATTGGGATTGGCACTGTAATCGGTTTAGTTCTCGCCATTACAGCACGTTCAGCGTTCAAAGAAAGGGAATCATCGCCGATGAAAAATAGGCCATCCAAGCGAGATACGAGGAAACAGGAAACTTCGGAAGACGACCGTAAACGTGAGGTTGAGTGCCCTGAATGCAGCCGTTCTTTATTGATACCTTGGACTTACGATGGTCGGGCACGGTGTGCTCCTCCATGTTCAACTGAATTTACCGTACCTGCTCCCCCATCAATAGAGAATTTTTCTGAAGAAGAGGTAATTGAGGAAATTCCGGGGCCTTTGGATCAATTACACGATGACTCTGAGGTGGCTGAGGTTGATGAGCCTGAAATGTTGTTTTCAATGAGTACTACTGATCTCTTGGACTGCCCTTCTTGTTCTCAGACTCTTAAAGCCGGCCTTGATTTACGTCCGGTGTTGATTAGGTGCCCTGTGTGTAAGACGGAGTTTGAAGCTAGGGAGGGTTAAGATGGAAAATCTAACTGAGTTTGAGGAGATGTACATTAAACGTATTTTTGAGGAGCATTACCGTGCTCCAGACCAGATTGTTCGAACCAGTCAGTTGGCTGAGAGGATGGGGGTAAGTTCCGCATCTGTGACTGAGATGATTCAACGTCTAGCAACAAGGGATTTCGTCACATATATCCCATACAAAGGATGCCGCCTAACTCCGAATGGTTTTCATTATGGCGCTATCGTCAAGCGCCGCCAACTTTTGGTTGAAATCCTACTACATGATGTTCTAGGCCTTAGAGAGGGGGTTGAAGAGATTGCATGTAAGATTGAGCATGCGGTAGATGAGGTAGTCGAGCAGGCCCTTGAAAAATTATTTGATTATCCTATGGAGACCTTTGATGGTCGCCGCATTCCTGATGTTGGGCGAGAATATCCTGATAGGGATTGAGGTCGTGATTAACTGAAGATGGCGTTGAAAACGAAATTGTCAGTAAAACTTCGCACGAATCTTCATGTCCATGAGGTATACAATGAGCACCATGACTGAGGGCGATGCCGAGGCCTCATCGGGCGAAGAGTCGGAATCCGAAGCCCCCATCGATGGTGCTGAATCTGGTGCACTTCCTTCGCCCGGAGATGTTGATGCAGCATTTATGGAATCTCAAGAAGGTGAAGAATCCGCTTCTGAAGAATCCACACCAATAGGCGTTGATTCTAGTATTTCGATTGACACAGGTGCATCAGAAGAATCACTCAATCGTTCGCTTAAATCACTTAAGGAGGCTGAGAAGAAGTGGCTTGCAATCGATGAGCGTTTTCTCTCTTCTGGGCTCCGACTGCTTCACTTACTCCCTATTCTTGCAGCATTACTTGTTGCTCTCTCCCGCACCTTCAGAGACCAATCGCCGAATTGGTGGGTGGAGTTCGTTCAAGGCGATGCCAGTAACGTTTGGTCATTCGGTTTGATTTTGACTCTATTTGGTATTGTAGTATTGTGCACTTATTTGATTGCTCTAGTTGTAACGATTCGTAGAATTCGTCTCACTATGCAGAGTGTGAAGCGCGAATCTGATCTCCAAGAACTTGATGGGCGTGATTTCCGCTCAGTACATGGTCATTCATCATTGACATCCAGCATTAACATCGTTCTTGGACAACATGTTTTGACCGCTGTTTTGATTCTATTTTCTGTGATTTTCATGTTGTCTTCGATTCTCCTCCAAACTTTCAGTAATGGTTTGACCATTCAGGCTGAATTGATGACCATGGGTGCTGCAGCCCTGTTAATTGGGTATGGAATCCATCTAGTGAATCTGAAGGATGCCTTCAGTACCGTGAAACCTCACGGTTTATTGCGAATTTACAATCCCCCCATACATCCTGCTCTACTCACTCATCCATTCCGTGATGTCGTGGGTACTCACCTTGATCCCTTGCTTTCAGCAAAAGTGTCGAGCTTCATCCATGATTTAGGGCCCCATCTAATCGATGGAGTGCATACAGAAGAAGTTCAAGACCGTGTTCTTCATCTCCTGTATCTTGAGCAGCATTGTGGTCTCAAGCGGGCAGATATGGTGGCAGCATTAGGAGATATTCTTGACGAAGAAGGAATATCTCGGATTCTCAGTGAGGAATGGGATGAGACTTGGCGTTCCCTTATCGCGCATTCACGTGATCGAACTCGGCCTTACTTCCGTTTGCATGATCGTCTTCTGCATAATGCTGTTGACATCAGTGGAGGTAAGCGCCCCCCTGGTGGCCTATGGTTTGATATTGATATCGAGAATCTCATTGAAGGGGAAGCTCACCTGTTTACCTTCGTTCACAATGGGACGACTGAGGAGCAGGAATTAGTGGTAAGGATTCAGACGCCTGACTTTAGCCCTAAAGAGACACATTACAGTGTTCGCCTTCCCACTGGGAGTATGGATGCCTTGATGGGTCTTGAGACTACGGCTCAGGTAAAATCAACAATGGGGGCAGTGTTTAACGATTCAAAGATTATCTGGCAGACACTAATTCCTCGGGCTAGCGGCGAATCCACCGTCACAGTCCGTTTAGAGGATAAGGACGGTAATCTTCTCTCCGGCAAGGTTGCCACTGTTCAGGTACAGCCAGATATGCTCAGGCGTTTACGTTGGTGGACGGGACTCACATCAATGTTAACTGGAACGGCTGCGATTCTCTGGCTTCTTATTCTCCCTATTCTCGGTTTTATTGGTGGATTCTGATTTCTAATTTTAGCCATCGCCTTCAAAACCCCTTGACACATCGCTACAGATATGAGCGCCGACGAAGATGTTGAAGGTGACGATCTTCATCAGCGCCTTCATGCGATGGAGACAAAACTTCGTCGCCTTAAGCAGAGTCGTAATGGCCATAGTGATAATGCCCGTTCCTATGCCTCTCAGCGGAACGCTGTTCAAGCACAAAGGAAAGAGTTGCAGAGCGACATAGATGAGCGACTCGCTGAACAGAAGAAGGTCCGTGATACAGGCAATATTCAGCGTACACGGCGTGATGGTATCCAAGAGCAAATCCGTATCTTGTTCGAACGGTCAAAGGCTGGACGTAAGCATCACAATAAGGCGAAGTCAAAAGTTGTGCAACTTGCGGAAACAGTTGGCGATATTGAGCGTATCAGTCATCGAATTGAAACGGATGGAACGCTTAGTCTTGAAGCCGAAAACAAGATGGTCAAGAAACTCAAGGAACTTGAGGCGAGGAGGCAGGAACTTCTCCCTGATGTTGATGAGGAAGCGCGCATCACCGTCGATCTCGAAGATATCGAGGGTTCCATTCAGACCCTTCGTGCAGAAGCCGATGCTGCTCATCAGGCATTTGTGGATGCAATGGGGGTTGCCGATGAGATGTGGGATGCACTCAAGGAACGTTTTGAGGAGCGTGATCAACTTTCTGCTGAAGCAGACCGACATCATCAGGCAATGCTCGAGGAGCGCAAGAAGGCAGATGAGTTCCATGAGCAACTGTCCACATTGCTTGATGAGGTCAATGAGATTCGTGATGAATTGAATCAGCAAAGACTCGAGGCGGAGAAGTGGATTACAGATCACAATGAGTCGGTGCGAAAGGCACGTAAGACGCCGGATAAAGACAAGGATCTTGCAGAATCACTCACTGACATGCTTCTTTCTGGAGGCAGTGTTACTCTGGGTGGGACTCGGCCAGATGATGGGCCCCCTTCTTCTAACCGTGAAAAGAAGCGTCGTAGGCGTTCAGCAGGCGGCGGTCGTCGTGCTGGAAATTGAGTAAATCACGTTTTTTTGGATTCTATCGTTAGCCGTATGCTACAAATAGGGTGATGTAGGGGCATTTCTTCGATGGCAGCGGATTACGCGGATCGGAGTTACGACCGTTCTTGGGACGAGATTGAGGACATGCTCGATTTGGCAAATGAACGCGCAATTGAGTGGAGAGCCTGGTTTGAGGAGTGCAAGAATAATGGTGACCGTGATGGAATGAAGGAGGCTGCACGGAATTACAAAGCGTTGGAAGGTGTCGTTAAGACTCTTAAGTGGGTGCTTGGCGAAAAGGGTGTAGAGCATCCATTGGAATGATTACCAACCACGCTTTTCCATATGGACGTCTAAGGTCTCAATTTCTAGTCCTGGCATCGCTTCACCAACCATTTGGCAAGCTTCAGTCACCTTTCTGGCATCGGCATGGTGGTGTGATGCGAGTACTATTGCTTCAGCCGTGCGTTCTGGATCAGACGACTTGAAGATTCCAGACCCTACGAAGATTCCATCCATTCCATGCCGCATCATTAGCGCTGCATCGGCAGGCGTTGCAATCCCTCCTGCAGAGAAGGTCACGACTGGTAAGCGCTGATTACGAGCAATTAACTCGAGCACGTGATCAACTTCTGCCTTGACTTCTTCAAAGGTTCCAAAGGGCGTATTTTCAAGCGTTAGGTTC
This sequence comes from Thermoplasmatota archaeon, assembly GCA_036124005.1. Classification (GTDB taxonomy): domain Archaea; phylum Thermoplasmatota; class Poseidoniia; order Poseidoniales; family Thalassarchaeaceae; genus MGIIb-N2. Next base: position 4,112 of record JAZADD010000088.1, on the reverse strand, counting down.
TCCATGAATGAAATATTCTCAATTCGATGAAATGGTTGCATTATAGCTTCGGAGACAGCTTGAATAGAACCTGGTTCGCGAGAGATGTGAGCCATTTCTGCATTTAGAAGACGTGCATGCTGTACGGCTGATACGACATTTCCTGTCCCTGCCTCACCTTTGGTACGCATCATGGCGGCCCCTTCGACAATACGGCGCACTGCTTCTCCCATGTTTGTACAACCGCAGACAAATGGTACAGTAAAATCGCTCTTTGCGATGTGGAAGAATGGATCTGCAGGAGTGAGTACCTCCGATTCGTCAATCATGTCGACACCAAGGGCCTCAAGCACTCGTGCCTCGTCCTCATGGCCAATACGTGCCTTTGCCATAACCGGAATCGAGGTTGTCTCAATGATTTCTTGAATCATATCTGGATGACTCATGCGTGCTACGCCGCCTGCGGCTCGGATGTCTGCTGGGACGCGTTCAAGGGCCATAACCGCAGTCGCACCCGCTGATTCTGCAATGTGGGCTTCCCCTGGTGTGACGACATCCATGATGACGCCTCCTTCCTGCATCTGAGCGAAACCTCGCTTGATAAGCTCGGTCCCATGAGCAAGGGTTGAGATGTCGACCATGTGTACCCGTCCAATCACCTAATGATGAATGTTGGTTTAATTCATGAAATGAATTTCCAAGTAATCAATCGTCTGCAAGGATAGGTGAGTCACCTGTAGCAACCTCAAGATTGGGTGCCTCGTCTTCGGCCCGTTCAATCCATTCTTCTTCCTCTTCAGGGACATCGGTATCGGCGAAGATAGCCTCTACGGGACATTCTGATACACAGGCTGCACAGTCAATACACTCATCTGGATCGATTACAAGGTAGTTTTCGGCCTCTCGGAATGCATCTACTGGACAAACAGCAACACAATCTTGGTACTTGTGGTCGACGCACGCACTCGTGACTACATATGTCATGAAATTCCGTTGTATATCAAGCATTTAATATGTTGTTAATATTTAAATAGTTTAGGTCGACCTAAAAACCAAAAAATGTAATCCAGTATGGCGTTTAAACCATTTTTACTAATTTCGTCCTAGTAAGACAAATTCAGGACTTATTCTGTGCTTGTTGCACCATGTTCCCATTTGTTGCTTAGGGCTTGTTCGTGTGCTCTTTGCAGGACTCCTTTTGCCACCTCTAACACATCTTGACCTGGATATACTTCGATTTTGAACTCCCCCTTAACGCACGGCATCCGTCGTCTAGGATCAGTGATTTGTACGGTGCCACAGCAGAGATCAGCAAGACTCAACCGTAGGTGGAATACATTGTTCTCATCGATACGCGTGGATATGTCCTCGTCCATCAGAGAACTAAGTGCATTGGTGCCAATCCTTGCTAGTGATTCGCGACATTTAGCCTTCTTTCTCGTTTTACGTTCAAATTCAACTTGTGGCCCCCCATGCCAAGATTTGCCGACGTCTTCCTTCGAATCTAGTCCCTCTCCGGTCAGATTATCAAGGGCCTGTCGGACGATTTTGATGTCATCAAGGCCGCTACTGTGAACTCTCCAAACGATGCTTAGGACTCCCATGGAAATATCTCGTAGGGGGCAGGATATCACCTTGACCGATAAGGGTAGGGTTGGCGTGCTGGTTTTTCACCCGTAGGGCTGTGTTCATATATTCGGGGCAGGTCGGCGACGGTGCAGATGGGTATTACCCGGACCTAATTGGAGAATTTCACATGGCGGCGAAGAGTGCGAAGGCCCGTACGGCGGCCCGTAAGCAGAGGGATAAGTGGAAGGCTAAGCGATGGTACACTATCCGTGCTCCAAGATCACCTCATAGCTTCAAGGTCATCGGGGAGACCCTCGCCGAGACTCCTGAGAATGTAATTGGCCGCGTTTATGAGATTACTCAGAACGAACTAGATGGCGATTTCACCCGTATGCATGTCAAACTCCGTTTCCGTGTCAATGAGACTTTGAGTCAGGATGCTCTAACAGAGTTCATCGGTCATGAGGTCCAAAGAGATCATTTCCGCCGGCAGATTCGCCGAAATCGCGGTAAGGTTGACCTTGTCGTAGATGTAGTAACCGAGGATGGTTACTTCGTACGATACAAGATGGTCATGATTTCGTCTCGAAGAATCAGGTCAAGTCAGGCGACCAGCATGCGTAACGCCGCGACAGACTTACTCTACACTCGCGCTGCGGCTACTACATGGCTCAAGATGCAGGAAGCGCTTCTTGATGGAACTCTTGAGAATGAAGTCAAGGATACCTGTGCCCCGATTCACAAGGTTCGCACTGTCTTGTTCCACAAGTCCGAATTGCGCCAGTCCGGTGTCGTTTTCGACGATGGTCCTACCTTAGACGAAGTTCACGCTCAGGAGGCTCGAGATAAGGCCGCCTCCAAGGATACTGTAGAATCTTCTGAGGCTGCTGATGTGCTTGCAGCCGCTGAAGCAGGTGAAGCAATCAGTGAACTTGTAGATGATTCGGACGACGAAGCAGAAGATGCCTCGGAGGAGTCCGCTTCAGATGAGTCATTAGATACATCTTCTGAAGAAGCTCCTGCAGAGGATGGCAGTTCTGATGATGTGGATTACGAATCAATGACAGTTGCAGAACTGAAAGATCTTCTGAAGGAGGCTGGTAAACCCGTCTCTGGAAAGAAGGCAGAGCTCATCGAGCGCCTTAAGGAATGATCCAATGGCCCGCATTGCGGTGCTCTGTGGCACGGGCATGAATGCCCTAGCAGATTCTGTGCCCTCTTCAATCACGATATCAAATCGCGAGTTATTGAGGGTGGACAGCCCTTGGGGTGAGGTGCCGGCTCATCTTCTTACAATCTTGATGGAGGGGAATGATGCATCCCATGAGATTGCTATGATTCAACGTCATCATGGTGATGGTGTCGTTACTCCTCCACACCAGATTGAACATCGAGCGAATGTCTACGCGGCTCTCTCCTTTGAGCCAGATGTGGTTGTAAGTATCAATTCAGTCGGATCTATGAGGGCGGATTTACCCCCTGGACATATTGCATTAGCAAAGCACATGCTCGATTTTACAGGTCGTGTCTGGACTTTTCATGACTCTAATGCTACTCATGCGGATATGACTGATCACTTTGATGCAGAATTCTCGGATATCGTTGCCGCGGCTCTAGGGACAACCCAAGAATCCGTTCCTCGTGTTGTTGTTGCTCAAATGACCGGTCCTCAATTTGAGACGCCAGCTGAAATCAATGCCTTGATGAATATGGGCGCAGATGTCGTGGGAATGACCCTTGCAGCAGAGGCTAAACTTCTCGCAGAACGCGACTGTCGTCATATCGGTTTGAGTGTTTCATCGAATTGGGCTGCTGGTCAGACGCCAGGAGATTCGACAGCAGAGATTGATCACTACGCTGTTGAAGGACTAGCATCAACAGTCCACGGTCGACTTTGGGCGGCTCTAACATCCTGTTTTTCTAAGTTCAATTAATCTCGAATTTCTTTGATATCAAAGTCGAATTATCGACTTCGGTTTGAGTTTCTTTGGTGATTGTTGAGTCCAAATAATTCATAGTTTGTCTTAATGAACCAAATTTGATGACAGAAGCAACTGTGATTGTAACCGGTGCCGATGGTGGCATGGGATCCGCTTTGGTTGATAGGTTACTATCCATGACCAATTGGGATATTCTTGCTATAGATCGTAATCAGATTGAAGAAAGAAATCGATTGTCTACACTAACCGTCAATTTACTTGATTCCAACATCGAAGAATTAGTCAATGACTCAATCAATCATTTACCTTCAGTTATCGGTTTGGTCAATTTAGCTGCAATTTCAAAGGGCGACGAATTAATTGAGATGGATGACGAAAGTTGGACCCATTCAATGAAACTAAATGTCACAACTCCAATGTTACTTGCTAGGACGATTATACCTAAAATGATGGAAAATCGGGGTGGCTCAATTGTAAATGTAGGCTCACCTGTCGGTTTTATTGGTGCGAGAAAACCGAGTTATTCAGCGAGTAAAGCGGCGCTTCATGGATTGACTATGTCGATTGCAAGGCAGTATGGTAAGTTTGGGATACGGTGTAATACTCTCTTGCCTGGTGCAACTG
>JAZADD010000087.1:0-30006 GCA_036124005.1 Thermoplasmatota archaeon | reverse complement strand
AGTTGAGCACCCGACCAATAGTGGTCATCCGAATCATTGCGCAATGGATCGGTTCCAAGCCAACCGCTGTTTAGATCCTTTATGCCACGTTCAATATCAGTGCAAGCTTCACTGACGATGGATCCGATCTCACCAAAACAGCGGAGCCCATCAATCTCAGTGACCCAATCTGATGGTGCGCCGTAGTTGTATTCCTCAGAATTGGTATAAGCCTCCTGATCTTCGATTACGCCATCACTATTCACATCAAAACCATCGCCACATCCAAGTGCATAATCTGGACAACGATCTGAATCAAGAAGCCCATCCGACGGATCAAGTGGATCGAAAACTGAGCATTCCCATGCAAAAGAAGCGTTCTGGAATCCAACTCCCTCATTCAAACACATGTAGACCTCGTATCCATCAGGTAGACCATCTCCATCTGTGTCAGCGACCCTTGGATCAAGGAATTCACGAAGACCGGATTCTGTAAGTTCAGGTGGTTTCCCAGTGAGAGATTTCCGTTCACTATAACAGGTATCCAACGTGTAAGGCCAACAGTATTCCATGAGAGCACTTAGGCCGTCCCGATCATGATCCGAAACATTGTCTGAACCATTGGTAGCGTCGAGTCCTGGAATAGCAACAATATCACCACGATACGAGACATTGATTAGAGGAGAAAAAAGATCTTCGTGAAGGTCGGGTATCCCATCCTTATCTTGATCAGTGACTGGCGGCCCTTCTCCCTCAGTATCCCCTGGATTGACGGTGAGAACCTCAGCGGAGGGGCGCGTCTGAGATGCGAAGGAGAGGCCACTCAACATCAGAACGACGAGAAGTAGGGCAGTCTGTCGTCTCCTCAATGCATCACCTCCGGTGGGCCAATGTCTCAGGTTTCTGATTCAGTGCCTTATCATGGTGATGGAGCGGTGTTCGGACAAGTGGGCCTCTGATTCAACGAAAATGGTTGAACAATCTACAGTTGGCATTGACTTCAACCGAGTCGTTCAAGTCCCTCCTATTCGCGGCTCTCAAGGATGGAGATTGTCCACCTTGGTTCCGGCAGCCGTGGTAATGCCACGATGGTGCGTACCGAGGAAACAACAATTCTGATTGATTGTGGATTCTCGATGAGACAAATCGAGCGACGCCTCGCAATGGTAGATGCGAAACCAGAAGATCTCGACGCAATCCTCGTATCCCATCACCATGGAGACCATGGCAAAAGTGCACGTGCTGCAGCAAAGAAATGGGACGTAGAAATACATGCAAATTTTGAGACCTGTGCCCGACTCTCACTAGATCCTGTGAATCAATGTCGAGTGTTCGAATCGCTAGAAAGGCGAGACCTAGGGCCTGACCTCTCGATGCTGCCTATCCCAATACCTCACGACGATGCAGAAAATGTAGCGTTCGTCCTAAATGGTCCCGAAGGACGTGCAGGGTTTGTAACTGATTTAGGAGAGCCCACCGAGGAACTCATCAAACATATGTCTGGATGCCAGCACATCTCGGTCGAAGCAAACTATGATGTCAATAGACTCTTTGGAAATCTGAAATATCCTCAGACACTTAAGGATCGAATCCATGGGAGAGGAGGGCATCTTTCTAATCGTCAGACTGCGATGATGATGGACCGACTTGTACACGATAATCTAGACTCGATTGTGCTATGCCATCTTTCCTCTGAAAATAATGCTCCACACCTAGCAGAATCAGAAGTGCTGTGTCAGATTGATGAGGATTTCAAGGGCGAGATTAGAATTTCTAAACAAGACGGACCAGAGTTTACACATTGGTTAGGGCAGCGTGCAGCAGAGCCTCTACGATGGTCATGAACCCCTTCTGAGACCAACCTTCCTGAGAATGGCTATGTAGGTCAAGAACGGTATGTACTCCGTGGAGATGCGAAGGGAGGGTCGCTCCCCGGGTGAAGCCGGGGTTAGTGAGATACTCGGAGTGACAATGCTTCTCGCCATGGTAGTAGCCATTATGAGCGCTGTCGTTGTATTCCTACAGCCCTTTGTCGTCGATCTCAATGATCAACGCGCTTGGGCCGCTGGCGGTGTCACCGCAGAGCAACTCAATGACCGACTCCTAGTTGTCGCAGACATGCCAAATGGAACCGGATTAGTTCATGAAACTGGAATACCGGGCGGAGGCATCAACGTCCTATTCAATGTAGAATCCTGGACTATTGGGGCAGATATTCACGGAATTGATCGAATTGAAGTGTTTAGAAACGGCTCAGGAATAGTGGTTAGCAGCGATAATCGAACCGCAGAAACAATTCAAATTTGGACGGACGGAGTGCAAGCAGGCTATTGGATGAATGGAGTTTGGACAACTGAATGGCCTATGACAGAATGGAAAACACTAATCGATGAACGGCTCCCTTACACATCTATTCTACAAGTAGATATTCTAGATCGAAACAACACAGTTATTCATCGCTGGGCAGAGATCTCAATCGATGGATTACGACTATCTTCTCCGCACTCAGAAGGCACATTTGATGTCGACCTTTCAAACGGCGCAGTAATCAAAAATCACCCCGGAGACGACGTGAAAATCGAGAAATTCCCTCGACTCAGTCATGGAACTACCATTGATGGAGGGCACACTGTAAGGCTCGTACTCCTTGACATAGATGTAGACCCAAATGCAACTGATCTCAATCGCAACCTCGACATGACTTCTCAAGGGATACTCAACCTGTTCGATGAAAGCCATGCAAGGAACTTGTTCTTGCACTTCGAAGTAGGTGGACAAACTACTGTTGAACCAAGATATGTTGACCACTGGACTTCAGAACATACCTTGCGAATCGCAACGGGTGATTTAGGCGGATACGCAGGGTTTGGACCGAAGGGTCCACTCAGTGGAGCTGATGGTCTAACCTTCCATTCCAATGCTGAGACATTCGGACTTGAGGTCATGATTCAACGTGTGAAGGTGGTTCCATGAGGCGCGATTTAAGGCCCGAGAATGAGGATGCGGTGACTGCAGCAGTTGCTACTGTTCTTCTCTTTGCAATCGTCCTCAGCATCATATCGGGAATGATGGCTATGATTGTTCCAACAATGGCCGAACTTCAAGGAGCAGTGGATCGCGAAACAATGCAAGGACAATTTACGGATCTTGCTCAGGAAACTGTTCGACTCTCAGAATCAGGGCTCCCTGGAGACCAATCAGAAATGATGATTCAGCCACATACCGGCGATATTAGTTGGAATCTACGAAGAGGAGGGACATGGTATACTGTGACACTGGTCGAAGACCAAACCTTACGCCTCAATGGCATGAATGACCTTGATGGAGTCATTGAACACCGTTATCCCAATGGAGATTTAACCTCGATGTGTTTGACCGATTTACGGGCACACATTGATGCCCAGCACCAACATATCTCTCCACCAATCAATGGTACAATGCTAGTGACGCCAGTTGCATCCCTGCAATCTCCATTAGAACGCGTCATTGTTAACGACGGGGAAAACTCGCATAGTATCCAGGATGGCACAGTAATTGAGATTGATTCCACCATTGAATCTCCAGCAATGGCAATCGCTTCAGCCCCGATGCGGGCGATGGTTATCCAGGGAGAGGGAGGCATGACTACCTTCGCCCCAGATTCACCAGATCCAACAGGCATGGGAAGAGGTTGGACTGTGCCTGCAACCGTAGGAGACGTGACGATTCTCCTCTTCTCCACTGAAACCTTCACTGCAGAAGTTCGCGCAGGAGACAATACTCAATCATTAGATTCGACATCACAAAGCACCATAGAACCCGATGGGAGCCAAGGACGAATCACAATAGTCGAGACCACAATTACCCTAACAGAATCGATGGCTATCGAAGTGACAACCTCATCTATGGCACAAATGATTGTGAAACAAGGCGTATCAACTAGTGGATCTACAGCACTTCTGGACCAAACAGGAAGTGTATCGGGCACGACTTTTCTCTTCCCGCCAAGTAATCATGAACTGTTAATTCACAATTCCGGCCTTCTCTCAACCTCTGTTGAAATCAATGGCCTGTACCATAGTATCGGAGCTCGTGACTCTGCCCGCATCACAGTGACGAATGATATGGGAGGATGGATTGTAGCAGGAAGTCCGGTGCAGGTACATCTCGTGGCAGATGGGAGTGAATCCTCCAGAAGTGCAAGCCTCGATTACCTGTATTCCACCTCAACTGGGCGTACAAGTGCTAGCACGTGGTCTAACATAGTGGGGGGTTCACCCCATGGAAGCGAACTCACAATACAACGACTAGGACATGATGTCAACGTACAACACTTGGACAACATCGCGCCAAACCTAGAAAGCACGACTAGCATCAATGAAAGTTCACCAAGAATGGCCATCCAATGGACGTCAACAGAAGGTGGCCGAATCGAAATAAGTGTCGAAAGACCGTTCGATCAAGGCGAGAGTCCGGTTCGAGCCTATATCTCACATGGCGATTCAGGCCTCTTAGACCTTCGAACCATGGGGGAGGATCGATGTATCGAAATCGATGACCGCATAAGTGGGTGGACCCAGAACATACTCCCTTGGGCAGATGTATCATTCCTCTCTGATGGAGGCGTGATTGATGCTTGGATCACAGGAGAACATCCAATTGGGCTTTTAGCCACAATGAGAGGACCACATGCAGATAATCCTCATGCAGCTGTCAGTATGGGTTGGTCTATCCCCTTGCCTCGAATGGATTACACCTTCAGTTCCAGCGTCAGTGGTCTTGAGATAGGCTGGCGTGGCGGATTTGTAGGGACTAACCACCCTGAATATGTAGCTACAACAATCGAAGTACCGCCAAGTCGCGAAGGACCTGGACCAAGAATCGCTGTAACCATACCGGTAGTCATACCAGATATGGACCTCGATACAGGCACCTCCAACCACAAGACTACTCTAACTTTGAACTCAAGATGTCAACTCACATCAGTTTCCGCTCAAGAAGTGAGACGAGGATGGGATGGACCTTATGGCGCATCTATCGCGTCACAGGATGCAATAGACCTTGATTCATCCACTGACTGGTTGACCTACCCTGGCAGATTAGATCTTCTAAACGACTATGTCGGCTGGGTACAACCAACACCAACTTCCACCGAAAGCATATACCACGCAGGTGGTGGGCCAGTATCCTTCAATCTCCAGATGGCTCTAATTGATTATGATGCGATGGTGATTAACGGATGATTATCGAACTACGAGAGGAGGAGGCTGCTGCCACAGAGATTGGCTACATCCTGACATTCTTCCTCGGGCTGATGTTCCTAACCACCTTCTCGGTATGGACCTTCGATATCCAACAAGCCACTGAGGAAAGATGGACAAACGAAGCAATCCAAGAAAATCTCCGAGAGGTTTCTGAAGCAGTTGAACGAGCAGATTCTGCCATGAGAATCGACTCAAATGCCTCCTATGCAGAACCTATCTATCTACGACTCTCTGCAGATACAGGACTTGGACTGATTCTTCTACTAACAGAAGAATCGGTAACCATTACGGACACCTCAGAAGCTAGGATGTTTACTCAAGAAATCTCTGCGGCTTCAGATGCAACTCATTCCGGCGAGGTTAATCTTGCGGGTGTGAGCATAGTATGGGTTTCATTACAAAATGGAAACATAACCATCGGATTAGAACAACCAGGATTCTAACCAAGCAATGCCCGATGAACCGAGGCTTGGACATCTCTCATCCGATCATTGGCACCCAATTCTCTGAACACTACGAGGGCACGCTGAAGATGCGCCATACGGTTAGTACGATTCGGGTCACTACTTCCCATTCGGGCAAGAATCTCTCCAATAAGCATTCGATGATCATTCGCCTCAGCAACAGCGAGGGCATCGAGGTAATACTCCATCGCTTCCTCCTGTCGACCTGTGTCCATCATGACCTCGCCGATTAGCATCTTTATCTCAACTGAATTACGATGATCTGGCTCTTCTGCAAGTGCACTCATAGCCTCAGTGTAATGATGGACTGCAAGTTCAAGATCATCTGTCTTTGAGTACAACCGACCCAGTACAATTCGTGCCCTAGCATGGAGATGTGGTTCGGATTCCTTGGTTTCGTCATGAGCAGCCATTGCATGCTTTCGCGCACTATCAATTTCATTCATATCCAACAATGCAGATGCTAACCTAATCCTTGAAGATACTAATTCAGAACTTGAGTTAGTGCTGAGTATCTTCTCTACATTCTCATATGCGTCTAACGCCTGTTTAGGAGAACGACGTCTTCGATGAATGCTACCGATATTGAGGTAGGTACGAGCAGCAGCAATTGCATCCCGAGTTTCGATAAAAACCGCGAGACTCTGATCGAGGAGTTTCAAGGCTGAGTCCAATCTTCCATGATGGACTTCGATGTCAGCAAGGCTAGACAATAGGCGAGCACCTTGGTCCACTCGCTTGAGCGCTTTCGCAATCGGAAGTGCCTCATTGTGACACTCCTCTGCATCTTCCCAACGATTCTGAAGAATTAGTAAATCACCCTTGGTCTCGAGAATATCTACAAGATATTCATCATCAAGATCAGAGGTATCAATAGAATCAATGATTCCCAGAAGGCTAACATGGCCAGCTGCGACTAGGCTATTACCAACCATGGAAAGTGTTTCTGCGAACTCAAGGACTTCTCCGGAAGCGGCAAGGTGATGGAGGAATTCAAGATGATCAGAACGGGTTGTTCGCACCTTCCGATAATGTGCTGCTGCATTGATATGGAGTTGCTGACGCAAATCATCCTCCATCGAAACAAGAAGGAATTCACGAATTAGATCATGAACATCAAAGGTCTCTGAATCGATTTGCCGAGCTAATCCTTTCTCAACAAGATCATCCATCAAATCCATGTTAATGTCGAGATCAGAAATCGCCTCGATTGGAACTGCGTCTCGGAAAACCGCCAATGCACCAAGTAATCGCTTCTCGCTCCCTGAGAGACGGCGGAAAATCTCCTCTTCAACGAAGTTCTCCAAACTCTCATGGAAAGTGTCGCCTACTCCTCCCTGATTTATCAACTTGAGAACCATCGGGTGCCCACGAGCAAGGTTGTAGAGATGAATGAACATAGTGGCATCCAAATCTGGAATCTGATCGAGAAGGTTTCGACATGCTTCTTGATTGAGCCCATCTAAAGGAGTGACAAAAGTCCGAATCTTACCCTCTGCATCCTTCTGCGGAACGACCATCCGGTAAGATCTTGAGAACAAGACAAGGCCGACGTTGTCGCAACTACCAAGACGCAGAGTCATGGACCGAATTATCCCAATCAAGGTCTCATCGCTAACCTTGTGAAGGTCATCAATTACAATCAATGCCGGGATTGTTTTGAGACTATCAATTATCATCTCTGTCGCAACATCAACCTGAGCAACACCACCTGCATCGAGATAGTCCGCAAAATCAGAGTGCCCGATTTGAAGAAGCCATTCACTCATGGCTTCTAGAAAGGGCCGTGAACCGTCACGCTCCTGACACCTATGATAGAGAAGATTCCTTTTGTGAGTAAACTCCTCGATAAGGCGACTAGCCATGGAGGTCTTTCCAATCCCTGCAATACCAGGAACAAGGAGTGTTGCTGATTGGGGTTCGAGAAGTGCTACGAAATTAGCAATCTCTGTCTCCCTGCCGTAGAAGCGACCTGTTCGAGGAAGGTCAGAAAGAGAGTTCACTAACTGCTTCTCGATGTGCTTCGAAAGATCACGTTCGACAATCTCTGGCGTGAGGACACGGACATCAAGAGCACCGGAATCATCGATGTACCGGATAATGTCGACAGCCCTCATTGGGAATGGCAGATAATCAGGCGAGTTCGCAATTGTAACTTTACTCGACCCCTCTGCTGAAATCATCTCAAACTCAAAGGCAGCATATTCCTCGTATACTCGATTCGCATGTTCGAGCCCGATATCAGTTAGAAAATACGCCTTTCTCTTCCGCGAAACGCCTGAAATGTGAGCTTGTCGCTCAATCAATATCCCTTCTTCCTTCAGGCCTGCAATCGCTCGTGGAACATTGCTTCTTGCAATTGATACGGCATTAGCGATACCCATCTGAGAGATGGCGAAAGGCACCTCAATCGATTCAGAGTATTCGGAGAAATCACGCAGATGCAGAAGGATTCGGTCCTGAACTCCGGGCCTAGGCATCACTACCACAATCATCCACTCCATTTACGAAAAACATCGAACTCCATCGAAAAGGAATCATTGATCTTGAACACTAGATGGATCGGGAACCCACTGCTGAGTTGTCTGATCCCACCGCCATCCAGGATACCCACCGGGTTGCTGAACTGCAGCCTGAGGTTGAGGTTGAACAGCCTGTTGGGCAGCTGATGTTGCGGCCTCTGCATCCTTCCGTTCCTTAGCCCATGCGTATGGATCAGCCTCTACTTCCGGCGTAGAATCATCAAGCAAATCGTCCTCATCCTCATCCTCAAATTCAATGAAGAAGAATACAAAGACACCTCCAAGTAGAGCCAGAATCGCAAGGGTGCCAACCCCAAGTAGAATTGTTGCACCTAATGACATTCCTTCATCCTCACCACCGGCTCTCTCAACTGTCTTCTGGACTACAATATCGCTTGAACCACCATAAGTGAACTCTACGACGTTGGTGCCAGGGGAGTAACGCGAGGACTCAATCACCATTGACCATGTGCCGTCATCACCAACGGCAGTCTGTCCGACTGGAACCCCCGCAATCTTTGCATTAACTGCCTGACCGGGGCGACCTGTGCCAGTGAAGTTGACAGATTCTCCATCCTCTAGGATGCCGGTGAAATCAGTAGATGCGGTGAAAGTCGCCGCAATGACCGTGAAGTCAACAGGGTTCGAGGTGGCAATTGAACCAGAAGGATCTGTTGCGATGAAAATCACGCTATCAAGGCTCCAAAGATCGATGTTACTTGATTCGTAATAGTACATCTCGATTGGATCATAAGTCGCCACACCTCCAGGCATACGAATAACGAGGTCGTAGAGGTCATCTGTGAGAATATTCGGATTGTTATATGCCGTGAAGGAAAGAGTCTGGCCGTCAGGGTCATCAAAATATTGGTTCAAATCTATAGTACCAATTGTACACCTGTCCAGTGCCTGCGTCTCTGTATCACAGAACAATAAAATCTGTGTAGGCCAGTTTACTGAAGAATAAGTTGGGGCGTTGTTGTCTGCATCTGGGGGATTATCTGCAGTGATTACGACCTCAAACCAACTACTGTAATTGTAGCCGTCATAGGACCGAGCCTGGATGTAGTACTGTTGAAGGTGGACGAGTTGGGTTGAATCCCACTCAATCTGCCACGCTCCAGCACCCGTAATCTTGTCGTTAGTCACAATGAGAGTATCAAGGACACCAAAGTTGGCCTGAGGATCGAGAACCTCAATCTCAATTCGGGTAATCTCGCCATCGGGGTCTGTTGCTTGTCCGGAAATAACAGTGGTCTGACTCACTGACACCTGTTGGCCGCTCGATGGTGAGAAAATGAAATTCGTTGGCAACTTGTTTCGGTTGTCGACGACGATAGTACGAGTCGATGCTGTGCATTCACCCACCTCGTTGATGCAGAAGTCCGAATCAGATGCCCATACAGTGACTTCGTAACTCTCTCGCGTCTTGGGGAGGCCTGAGGTATTCCACTCCCAAGTCCAACTTTCGCCACCAGGTGCAGCCACACTTCTGATAGTCTCACGAGTACTGGATGCGTCGCCAGGTAAACGGTCAATCACAATGTGAATATTTTGGATATCAACACCACTTGTTCCAGAGTATGGGTCACTAGCTGTGCCACTGAAGATTACACCCTCCTTACCATTATGCTCAGTAGAGTCACCAGGAGTAGTCAATATGAGGCTAGGTGGCTGAGTATTCAATTTAATTGTACGAGTAACAATATTGCCATAATCCACGCCATCAAACGCCCGGAAAGAGAATGTGTAGTCACCTTCCGCCTGAGTCGACATATCGTAAGTAAAGTACCACGAACTGAATGGATGGTCACTGTAAGTTACATCATCTACGCCACTAGTATCAGTCGCATAGGACGCATCCGCCCAGTCATTAGTAAATGGGTCCTTGACTTGGATACGTGTCACTACGCCCTTCTGATCCCACTTAGCTAACGCATTCCTCTGAGCCACACTCAGGGTATTGTCACCATAAATGCCGATGAAATTACCATCGTGTGCAGAACCTGTGAAATTAACAACACGCTTGAACGAATAGTAATCGTTCTGAGTTACATTCAGAGATGGAGCGAGATTATCGAGGGCGACAGCCTCCTGAATGGTGTTAGATGTATCCTGAATCGTGAACGAACCTGTCTGATATCCTTTGCCGAATCGATAGGCAGTGTAACGGTAAAGCGAAAGTTCACGAGTTCCAGAACCACTTGCGCAATCTGGGTCATCCTGATCCCGTACAGCATCACCATCATTGTCGATTCCATCATTACAAGAATTCTCAGAATCAGCAGTTGCGAAGTTATCCGGATCATTCTGAGTTGGGCCGAGACCACGATAGTCGAGATGGAAATCCTTGGGGAGTGAAATCCATTCAGTCCAACCATCAAGGCCCGTCTCAAGATCATACAAATCGTTGCCCACTGCGTCCTTAACCACCACAGTTGCATCTGAAACACGAATATTGTTGACTGAGGTATAGAATCTAACAAGTTCAGCTACACGTACCTGGGCGGCCCACTTGACGGGGAGTTGACCGATGTAAACATCCTCGACATCAATACTGACATTCGCCATCGTAAGGACTGTTGAATTGTTGAGCATATCAACCGCTAACGGGAAATCCGGAGGTGTCATGTTCTTTTGCGAAGAGGTAATCATTGGAGGGGGGTAGATTTTCCCATCACCCTCCATACCCTCTGGCCAGAATATACCAACAGGAGTGGTTGCGTTGCTACCTGGCTGAACGGGGGGGAGAGTTTCTGATTGAAGTGTAAGAGCACTCTTCGTAACATTGTATGCCTGCATCACCCCACTCCACTGGTTTTCGGAAAAGAATGCAATACTGCCTCGCTCATTCGATTGCGATGAACCATCGTTAAAGTGAACAATTCGTGCACCTGTTCCGGGGCCACTTAACGTATTACGCTGAACATTAGCCAAACTTCCGATGACTCGAATTACATCAATCTCATCAGTTCCATTCACAGTGATTGTGTTATCCTTCAGAGTAGCGGCACTACGGAACACATGGACTGCTGGGCAGAAGAAATCGCGTGTCAATAAATCGTCCCAAACCCGGTCACTGAAACAACCTTCAGTAGGAGCGTGAACAATCGTATTGTTAGCGATGTGTGAACGTGAAGGTGCAGAAAAGATACCTCCAAAACCGGATTCACCTTCATGATAATCTCCGACAATGATTGCTTCACGTGCCGTATTCTGGATCGTGTTTCGTTCAATGATGGTATCGAATGAACCAAACTGCCAGATGCCGTTCCAACCACCAATCGGACCGATTACGTTGTCATGGATATGAGCTTCAGAACTCTTGACGAATACTCCTGAACCCCCAGAACTCCCCTCAATCTTTGAATACGAAAGAACGACCTTAGCGCCATCTGCAACTGTGAATCCCGCGCCCTCTTCAGGGTTCAAGTCAGAAGTAGTTACAGTAAGAGTACGCTTTTGGCTTCCAACAACCTTTGCTCCATTTACGTCGATAGCATTGCAGGTAACTGCGATTGTCGCACTTGAAATGGTACCGGATGAATCTTCAGATCTAAAACCAAAATCACCTGATGCTACAACTGCATTCTGAACCGAGATGAAGGAATCTTGCGCCCATAGAACGTGACGCCCTCCATCCTGTTGTCCACATCCCTTTGAGCCACCTGTGAATACTGGACTGTTCATAGTTGTGGGAGTGAATGTAGTGCCTGCACCATAGATTTGGACACCATTTCCTGCAATTTCACCTTCATCATCACCATTGACAAATTCGCCTCCTATGAAAGTCGGTGTAGCGAGATTGTGTACAAGAACAGAAGAAGTGTTGACACCTTGAAACTTGAGTGCCTCAAGAGTGGGGCTTGCCCCATCGAGAATTAATGATGCAGATCTGAAATCGTTGTTAACAGCAGCTACTTTGTCAGGGATTCCATATGCATTGATTATTGACACGTGATTGAACTTTGTCTGGCCAACATCTATGCTATCCTTCAGAAGGATGCCTTCTCCGCAGGAAGGATCACGATTGTAATAGTCATCATCCAAGTATGGATTCTGATTAGGATCATTCGCACAATCACCTATCGCCTGAGCATCACCTGGATTCTGCCAAGTGAACTGGATTCTGGAAGCATTGGATGCCATACCACTCGCACCGCACTGGATATCACCTGCGCAAAGATTACCACGAACCGTAATCATTGAACCATTCACGAGATTGATGTTAGTACCGGGCTGAATTACTACCTTCACACCGGGTGCAATTACAATGTCACCTGTGATGGAATGAGTTCCAGACCAAGTCTCATCAGAGGTAATGGTACCTACACCCGTAGCCCCACTAACCTCATCGACTGGGCCGATTAGGAGAGCAAGGCTGCTGATTAGCATAATCAGGACTAAACTGATGCTGTGCGTTCGCTGGGAGGTCATGCCCCCCTGTCGTTCCGAGTCGGGTATAACCGTATTGCCTCCACGCACACTGTTTTGACCACATTTGGTCCAATAATAATTTCATATATTGCCTAAAATATCACCAAATATATCAGAAATAAAAAAAAATATCTAATGAATGGCGTGTTAATTGACTATCAGTTCAACGATTCAGCGACTGAACGCTCCCATCCCAAGGCATTCAGAACCCCATAACCGAGGCGATTATCGTGACCCTCATAATCTGATTTAGCGGACTCCATTAAACCCGATTTCAAAATAACGCGCGCTGCTTCTACGCTTTGCTCTTGGCTAACTATTTCCAATTCATCCCCATGTGCTTCGAGAATGAGGGCAAGGGCAGCTGTCACAAAAACAGTGGATACCGAACTACCACTACTGGATGCATAAGGCACACCTAATTCGGGATCATTTGTGGAGATAATATCCTGACCAGGTGCAGCAATCTCCGGTTTCAGATTCGGATTCGAACGAGTATCCCCTTCGAACACTCCCGACCCCCTAGATGCATCTATCCAGATGCCACCAGTACGAGTACTCGCCGCAACAGAAATTACTCCCTCCATCGCACCTGGAATTGATACATCACTAGAATTCTCTCCACGATTTCCAGCAGCCGCAACGACGTAAACACCAGATTCGAGTGCTTCTTCTACTGCAGATACTGTAGGTCCACGGATTGCCATTGTTGGATCGGCCTCACCCCCAAGGGATAGACTGATGATGTCCGCTTTCTGTATCCTCCAACACCAATCGATTGCTTGGCCCACAGAATCATCATCAATCGAATACCCAGTGGGACCAAGAGCCGCCGCAACCGAGAGAGTAATGCCTACTGCGCCGCCTTGGAAAGCATCGTCTGCGATGAGTAAACCTGCCATCATCGTCCCATGATAATCGATTCCATGATCCACATATTCCTCATTTTCTGGATCCACAAGATCTAGGAATCCTCCGAAATTGGCTCCATTGAAAGCCGGATGGGAACGATCTACACCTGTGTCTACCATGCAGACATGAACTCCTGTTCCATTCAATCCTGTATCCTGTAAACTCCTCAATTCTGTTTCTTCAAACGCCCACTCAGAAGTAGGAATAAGCGGGCCAAAGAGGATTGACTCCATCAGAGGATAGCTGAGAATCAATAGAGACAGTGCAATAACCATAATTCCAGAACGCCATGTTTGGGAGGGCGAACCTTGAGGTACGCCCCGTGGACTTTCCTCGGGAGATATATACGGCTCGTATCCAGGTGCCTCTCGATCGATAACCGTCATCATTCCTGGTTCATCCGGTTCTGGAAGAAGTTCGACCCTACGGCCATCCAGACGCATGGCCCAACTCCTCCAACAGAGTACTTGGATGCATGTCCTAACTCAGAACGGTCGGCGACCGCCACGAATCTTTGTGCCACCGTAAATTACGAAGCCAACAAGAACAATCACGACGAGGGGTAACCAGTTAGACGTTGATTCAACGCCTTGCGCACGTAGAGTTTCTTGGATATACAGAACCTCTGGTTCGTTCTCAAGAACCATGTTTGTCGTGTTGATCGATACTTCAAACCATGGCGAGGTACCAACTGGATCATCAGTGTAGTCAACCATGAACGTGAAGGTCATATTCTCACCTGCGGGAATCGAGCCAACATCGATCAAACGAGTATCTTCCATTGAAGTAGTATCATCTGCGCCAGGATTTCCACTCAGTCGAACAATCTCAATTACAGTATCATCAGCCTGGACCAATCCAGTATTGAACACCGTAACAGAGTAGTTGTGCATGGAACCCTCAAGAGGTTGACTCGGTTCACTCGACCAAACACCTGAGAATTCCAAGATTGGCCGGGCTACGACTAGAGACATTGTCTCAGTCGAGGATACAGCCCCATCTTCTGAAGTCAGGACGACAATGAGGTCATAACTGCTAGCAGATTCATTGAACGGTACAGATACATCGACAGTATGGATCTGAGAAGAACCAGCACCAATAGAGGTTGAGGATGAACTCAAAACCGTCCAAGAATCGGGGGCCATCGATGTAATGTTGACATCGACTGTGTCATCGCCGTTACCATCGTTACTAATCACGAATTGGAGCATTGTGGTATCTCCTGGCTCAACACCATATTCACTCTTAATCGTGCCATCCTCAAAGCCAATGGCGTAGGTCTGCGGGATACGCACGGTGGTTCGCTCGTTGAATACGGAACCATCTGATGCCTGGAATCTCACGGTAAGTTCCTGGCCAAGATCAGAATGCCGTGCAGCCGACTGGTTCGGAGCTGTTAGGCGCACAGTAAGAGATTGACTCATATCATCATCGAGTCCAAGAGTCAAATCTAGTTGACTCACCCAAGCATCAGAAGCTGACTCATCATTCTGAGACTCGTTCCTGAACTCAACGGTCCACACGCCTACCTCTCCACCAGAGACATCGCCAATTACGGTATAGGTCTCAACCGCGACTGTTCCTTCGAATACTGCATCATATGTGAAAATCGCAGGAGTGTATTCGGAACCTGATTCCTCAAACAATACATCATCTGCTCCATCGAGTTCCTCGGCAACGCCCGTAACCGATGCAACTGTCACATTGACTGTGCGAATAGAACGGCGGGTGAACTCAAGCATCATATCAGGAGCTTCTTGAGACTCACCGATTGTAATGCTCTGACCTGCAGAGTATTCCATATCTCTATCACGTTCTGTTGTGTGGAACTCGCTCTCAATAAAGACGGAGCCCGCCGGTAGAAGGAGGCTTAATTCTCCATTTGAGTCAACAGTAAGGTTCCATCCAGCCGATTTTGAAATCATATTGAAACTGACTGATGGTGCAGATACCATCGGCGCATTCTCAACCATCGTATCGTTCAGGGTATGCTCAAATCCATCGAAATCGAACCATTTGGTCTGAATCAATGCCATTCCTGCGTTCTCAAGGGTGATGTTCACTGAACCGCCATCAGAGATTGAAGCATCGAGTGCAGCAACACCAACCTGTGAGTCAGCAAGGCTTCCTTGGCCTGCATCATAGGTCACATAGACTACCCAATCACCTGGCTCAATAATCGCCGTCCACTCTCCGGTCCAAACACCGTTGTCCATGACCTTGGTAGGCGTAACTGCAGCACGCTCGAATCCGATTGACGGATACAGAGTGATTACTGTACTTGCCGCAATCTCATCCCAACGACTTGCAGGTAAGATATCGACGATACCACTTACCTCCACCTCACCTGCATCCATCTCATGGTCAGTACTGATTGGAATTGTGTCAACCACGAAATATTGCTCATCAGCAGCAAAACCGGACTTCTCAAAAGTGACTGTGAAGTTCTCCTGTGCAGGTACGAACAAGGACCACGTTCCATCTAGATTGCTTACTGCGTCCCAGATAGTTCCGGTCTGATTCGATGTCAGCGTGACGTTGACTCCAGATACACCTTCATTGGCATCATACTGATCATCGTTGTCAAGATCCCAGAACAGATTGCCCCCAATCTGCAACCATCGATCCGCTTCAACTGCAATCTCCTCGCTGCCGTTGTTGCTTGACAACTCACCAATCGAGAAGGAGTCAACTACCCAGCGAGTCTGGCTATCTGTACGATTAATCGATACTGACCAATTACCTGGGTAAAGGTGGATATCCACAAGGCCGTCCTCATCTGTCGAGGTGAGTTGGACATCACCAAGGCCATCGCCGCTTGTAGCAGTGAGAACATAACCCGAGAGAGCTTGTTCAGTTGAAGCATCAGTTAGATTCAACACATAATGCGCAGACTGAACGGTCTGGATTTCCATCTGAATCGGGGCTGTTGATTCGTTAACCGTCACAAGGGCACGGTAGATCGCCATCGGGTCAGTCCCTGTGATGTATGGATCAATAGAAACAATCCAATTGCCTTCTGGGATGTAACCGTCATAGATGCCAAATTCATCCACGTAACGCACAAAGTCGGGAAGTTCCCCATCTACAGAGATAAACGAAACAATGCGCTGAGCAACCTGTCCGCCTGAAGCATTGGTCAGATTGATGTGCGCCAACCATTCAGGAGCAAGAGAGACGGAGAGAACCTCTGTTCCGTTGCTAAGGCCATACACAACGCTCGGCACATCCCCGAGGAATATGGTATTCCAAGCACTTGCATTTGCTGAATCAGATGCGTTTTGAGGGTCAATGACTACGTTATACGCGCCCGCCTCGACAGAGATAACCGCTACACCGTCACTGGTCCACTCTGTACCATCGGCACTCACATTGACGAGGACTCCATGGTTAGACCCTGCAAGTGGAACCAACTGGAAGTCTAATGTCCGCATGGTGCCATTTGACTCATTTCCATCCATTGAATGATCTGTGAAAAGACGAACTTCCACAGTGATGTTCTCGGGATAGGTCATGATATCGTAAGACTCGTTGTCGCCTTGGTGATCCACAATTAACGCCTCAGCATTGAGACGATCATCGAGCACCATCAAGGTCCAATTACCCGGAACTATCTTCCCACTGAATCGACCGTCCGGATCGACTTCAAAGACATAGTCGCCAGAATGCTCGTCACTCGTTGCAACGACCTCGATTGGACGGAAGTCCACGATACCGACATCATACTGATTACCCACACGATTCATGTCAACAGAACCACCGATAACCAGACTATAAGCTGCAGTCATGTTGATGTGCATATCTTCGCTAATCGTATGCTTCTCAGAAAGGGTCAACTGAGTCGCCACTGTGACGAATGTAAAGTTCACTTCGGCCCCAAGTGGAAGTAGCATGCTGAAGTCCCCACTCGAGTTAGTAAGAGCGGTGACTTCGTTAGAGCCCCAGCGTGCTGTAATCTCGATACCTGAACCAACAGGCCGGAGTGGTTCATCGGATTCATCTGGTTTGTCCATGTTAGGATCTGTGAAGATGGTGCCTGTAACCACAGTGCTAGGTAGATACTCAAACTGAGTAACGATGAGGCGATCCTCCTCCTCAGAATCGGTTAAGTCAAACTCAGAGAAGAATTGACTTGACTCATTCAGGTCATGATTGACAGTCCACACTCCAGGAGATAACTCGATGTTGTACTCTCCGGTCTGAGCATTGTAATTGGCTTCAATCGGGATAAGTCCCTGCAAGTAAGCGTTCTCAAACTCGATCGTGTCATTCTCCTCAAGTGTGACTACCTCACCATCCTGTACGAGGGTGAACTGAATATCCCATGTAGGAGGAAGAGGATTGTCTAGTGTAATGTTCGTTGGCGTATCGATACCAACGGTGAACGTCTGCTCAATCTCACTAAATCCATCCATATCGCCATCGACAAGTGCAGTATAGTTACCCGTAGTGATAGGACCAAAGGCAAATGTTCCGTTCTCATCGGCATCAACCCAACAAGGAGCATAATCCAATTCATCGCAAGCACCTAGGCTATCTTGGGCAGAACCATTGATTTCTACAAGATGCACGCGGCCCTCAACGGCAGTACCATTCTCAAGAACAAGTTCTCCTGAAAGGTGGCCTGCAGGTAGAGATAGGATAACTCCAGATGTAGGATTGCTTTGCACTACAAGTGGTGCTGGAAGCATGGATTCCTCACCATTCGGGAAGTGGACCGTGACGTGATAATCACCTGGAATTGCATCTACAAGGTGGAAGCTTCCAGGCTTAACCATGTCACCAGAGAAGGTACCGGTCCCAGCAAAGGTACCAGTACCGTTGAAAATGCCGTAGTGGTCTAGAGTACCATCTGATGAATCAATCTGGAATGTACCAGTGCCTGAGAAGGAACGTCGAGACATCTCTGTTGTGAAAAGAGCCGAACCATTAGCAGTGAAACGACCATCGGCATTTACCTTACCAATAATCAGATGTTCAACTGGCTCAGAACCGCTCACAATACAAACGAATTCGCCCGCAGGAACCGTGCCATTTACACAACTGACTGGATCAGTAACCTCTGAGCCATTCTCATGGTAAACAGTACCAAGAAGAGCCCCCATGCCCTCAAACAGACCATTGCCTGTGAAAGAGTGATTATTCAGGATTGTACGGGTGTAGTTACCTGTGAAATCAATAACAGACATAGTACCAGTCGCGATGACTGTGCCGTCCCCGGTGAAGGTTGCTTCGCCCTCGCCACTGAACTGCATATCCTCGCCAGTGACTGTTCCATTGCTAATCATCACAGTGTAACCATCAGCATCGACTGCGTCCCAAATATTCGTTATACTGACTTCCAATTCAGGTACTGCATCACCCTCGAAATCATTGTGACCCGTGAACAAAATCTGACCTGTAACACCGGAAGCCTCGACTGAAATTGAGACATCTAATACTGCTTCACCATTACTATGGCCATCAACTCCAGATACATTCACGAAGGTCTCGCCAAGCCAGGTTTGGCCAGAGACATTAGCAAGAATTCCAGTCACTGGATTGATAGAGCGAATTCCTTCAGCCTGAGGGGTGTAAAGATCTGCGTCCCACTGAGCCCATGAATTCTGGTTACCGCGAGCAGCCACGATAAGATCGCGATCCTCATCAGTATCGACGACGCCCGTCATTGCTGTAACACGAATACGGCCGGCAGGTACGGTAAACTCGAAATCACCATTTTCGTCCGCATCAACAGTGCCAATTGGTATCCACCAGTTACGAGGGTCACGATCAATGACTTCACCATTTGCGGATACAACTTCTTCTCCAGAGAATGCATCACGCTCAATCAAAATCCGAGCGTTTGGAACAACCCCAATTTCACCAAGTTCGACGGTCCCGGACAGGGTCGCACCAGAATAGTACTTCAGTATCTTCGTACCCGCGTTAGCGAAACCAATGTTCTCTTGATCTTCGGTGCTCTCACCCTCGTACCAGTTCGCAAGTACAAAGTGGTTCATCATCGCACCAGGCATTGGACGAGCGTACTGCAATACCGAGCCAGGGCTACCTTGAGCACGAGCGCCACCAAAGAGCTGCCCTGGTTGGGCGGATTCTGTTGTAATGCCGAGAGTCGATGTACCATAGCCCACATAGGTGCGAGCAATCATCGTCTCGAAGAATTCAGGTTGCTGAGCATAGTTGATGTCAACTAGTTCAATCAAATCTACTGTTGCACCACTCTGTTGTCTTGTGATATCGAGGAGATACTCCTCCTCGTAGGCTTGCTGAGTTCTCTCAATAACTGGGCCCTCGCCACGCTGAGTTTGGTAAATAGACTGAATGTACATGTTAGGATCTAGACCCGAAAGAGTTGTTGGGGCGTAGAAAATACCCGTAGGGTTGTAACTGTGATAACCTGCCTGTGCATTGTAGAGTCCACCAACAGGATAGAGGCGAGAGTCCACAGCAAAATAGCGGATGTCGTGATTCCGAGTAATACTCTCACCTGGACCACCATCATAAGAGGGCACAGTGTACTCTACACCAGTGGTAATCAGGTGGTAAAGATCAACCATCTCATCCATATCCATGAATGCGTGCATCATCTGGCGACCAAGAGCAAGACGGGCATTTTCACGGTGAAGTGATGTAGACACATCAGAGAGGCCAGTCAAAAGATCGGCTGTATACCATTGGTCTCCAATGATGTAATGAGTCGTTTCTTCATTGACATCAGCGGTTCCGATTGTCATATTGAAACGGTTATTTGCACCAGTCTCTGTGGCACCAGGTGAACTAACCACTTCACCATCCTCGTCAATAACCTCCCAAATCAGTTCACTAGAAGGGGTACCAGAGGCATCGAGACGGTGTCCTGTGGTTAGGTACACGGGGCTATCACCAGGGGTATCTGGAATACTGCTCTTGACCACACGCATGGTGCGATCGAGGACAAAATCATCATCTCCGCCAAGAGTAATTACAGAGTAGAACTCGTCAATCTGTGCATCATTCATATGTTGACTTAGGGCACTCCTAAAACCCGGAGTAAATTGGCCGTTCTTTGAATGAACAAGGTCACCGAGAGCAAGATTGACTACAAAGAGGCTCACAAGATCTTCCTGACCATCCGCAAGCAACATATTACCTGTAGCAGGAATTCCCGATTGGAAGTTATCCGATACTGACGGATGTTGGCCCTGAGCAAGAGCTTGGAAACCATAGTCCCACCATGAAACGAAGGCCGGTTTCTCGCTGAAGGTCATATCCGTATCTTGAGCCGCGAGCCAATCGTAAGCACGATTCCAGTCACCGCCATTGAATCCAGGCCCGAAGGTACCCATGTAACGGCACCCTTGACAATACTGATCGAATGCCTGTGTTCCCGGTTCGGGATATGCACTGTTCAATATCGATGGGATATCTGGAAGCCATGGTAGAGGAACAGATGTTCGGAGTAAATCAGGAGCGATATTGTGGAACGCTTGATCAACGTCAGCCTTCTCCTCACTACCACGAGGGATAGCGGAATCGAATCCGTAGGTCATGTGCTGTGAAGCCACCAATAGGAAGACAAGGAAAAGTGCAGGGACCATAGGATTGGATCTCGAAGCAGATGCCACAGAACGAACACGGGCTCGAGGAGTGCTCGTACCCTTACGGCGCCAATCGCGAACGAAACTCGATGCACCGACGAAATCCCAAAGAATCACCATCGAAATCGCACCAGAAATGGCCATCGCTGGAGTTGCGTTGAAGATGAAACGGCCGGCGCTCCACGCCATGTATGCTGCGATAATAACCCAGCCACCAATGAGAAGTTGGCTACGATCGTTTCGTCGCAATCCAAGCCAAATTCCACGGACTGCGTAGCCGACTCCAAGAAGCATCACGATAGGACCGTAGGATGCAAACAAAGTAGCACGGTCTGGCGCCTGTGCTTCAGCGATTGTTCCAAAGATTTTGTTGGCGGAGAAATAGTAACCACCAGTAAAGAGGATGTCCCAACCATTGTAGACATTGAGGCCAAACTGTAGGAACGCAAGAACGCCTACGAATGCAGCACCGAGAACTGCGGTTGTACCGAGAACAAGCAGCCATGGTTTGTCACGGAAAGCACTAGCAGTCCAGCCGAGACCAAAAGTCAGGCCAGCAATGAAGAACATCGGCTGCAGACCAGACGCCTCAAAGAGTAAACGAAGTTGGTTGTGCCCATAAACAGGGATTGTCAGAAGCAACGTAAGGAACATCATATTCACAGCTGCCATCGTGAGCAGCATGCTGTCCCTACGTCGGAACATGTTCAGTAGAATCTGCATTGCGAAGATTAGGAAAACAACACCTGGACCATAGACGAAACCCTTCCATCCAAGTGCAGTAGTGGCAAAAGATAGACCAGCCAATGAAGATAGGACCATTGTCTGCTTGTACTTACTCCATGCTGCAGAATATGCCTTAACAAGAATAGCCGGAGAGAAACCAGCCTCATCAATCAATTTACGATCGTCAAGACTCTGCACTGTGCGAATCCAGAAGTAAAACGCGAGTGATATCCCCAAGATTACGAAGGCATCGTGATCAGCGAGTCCAAAGGTCGAATGGCCTACGTGACTTGGCATTAGAGCGATCAACCATGCTGCTAGCATCCCTGCCTTTTTGCTATGCAAAGTACGAGCGGAAGCTGCCACTGGGAGTACAATAAGTGCACCAAAGATAGCGGGCATTCCCGCAACGCTGAACCAAACGGCCTGCTCAAGATCAATGCCTGTAATCCAATGAATAGCAAGGCCACCGAGGGCAAGGCTCCAAGTAAACAAAGGCGGACGTGGATTAACTCCACCAAGTGGATAAGCACGATCAGCATCAATAATGAAATGACTATGATGGGCTACAACGTAGTCCACTGCACGCTTCATGTACCACGGGTCAGAACCTCCAGTCATGTCCCAAAGTCCAGTACCGTTGGCGTTCATAGCCGGCAGAATGTTCCACACAGTGCGAATGAATAGCCCGAAAATCAGAGCAGACATTACGACCAATGTGTATCCATTCTCAGAGAACCACTTGCTAGCCATACCGGGCTCACGACGGTAAGATGTGGACCCAAAACGTCCACGGTTACCCATAGATACGATTCCGAAGTTCACGAAGAACCAGATAAAGAACCACATCAAGACACCACGAGTGTCAGTGAACCATTTCTGGAAGTTCTCCAATGCCCCCTCGTTATTTGCGAGAAGAGTATCGATAAACGCGATATCTTGTAGCATAGTCAAGGTGTATAGCACGAAATTCGCAGCTATCAAAGCGGATACAACAACCCATCCTTCTGAACGAAGGTAAGCGACTATCATCATGAAAATACCACCCACAACTGCCCACCAGTTTCCTAGGTAAATTCCAAGATTGTAGACATCCGTATCGGCTAGTTGACGCATGCTCAGCATACTGATGACATGTAGGAGGGACCAGATACCGAAACTTATGGGCACGATATTGGGCAAGGTATCCGGAAGATCCCGGAACCATCGACCAGTGCCTGGTGCAATGAACTGTGTCCGTCCACGGAGAGCGGTCACCATGGTGACACTCAATGCGATACTTAGTAGCCAAAACGACATGAAGATACTCATGGCGTATGAACGATTCACATCGACTAAGGAGTATGTCACATTTGCATTCCCTCCAGCGGTTAGCGACGCACTTGATGCCAACGTAAGAGCCATCATTGCACCTGCAATGATACCGACACAGAGGTTGGCTTCCTCCACGCGATTATTGCGCTCAAAAGTGTGGACAACCAGGAACGTCATGGCGCCGATAAGACCCAACAGGGTATGACCTGCTGCGTCTGCGCCGAACAATACTGCAATGCCGCCAAGGATGACGACTGCCGTGGCCCGAGAACCATTGAGAGGGGTGGAAGAGAGCATCGGACGGGCAGATAACCCAGCGACGCCTGCAAGGAGCAGGACGACGAGGGGCATTGCAATGTCGTTCAGGTTGGCCGTATCGGCCATATCGATCCAGTTGACGGACGCACCGGCGAACGCGATGGCAATCATCGCAATCATCAGTACGGGGCCAAGGAATCCGTAGATTCCGGGCGACTCCGCCGCGGTCATGTTCTCTTCTTCACTCATGTTGCTTCCTCTCTTGGTTCAGCCTGTAGGCTGTAGCGCCTCGGCGACTTTCCTTCCGGTTATAACGCTCACGGGGGCAAAGAGAACATAGATTCCGAACCCGTCCAACGATTTCAGAGCCTCAAAGAGCCCGATACCCAATGTCTCGACGATGATGAGAGCCGGGGAGATCTAAACCATCCATCAGACGATAAGCAGTGGACGCAGCCTCAGTTAGATTCGGAGCAATGCCGGTTGCGCTACAAACACGACCACCGGAAGAGACGATTTTATCACCTTCAAGACGAGTCCCAGCATGGTGAATGAAGCCACGAATATCACCTTCTTCGATGTGGCCTTCCGAGCCCACAAGTATACGGCCTGTTTTGGCTGATTGAGGATAGCCCTCAGAAGCTAGAACAACCGTCATTGTAGCAGCATTATGGAACTTTACATCGATGTCAGCAAGAGAACCATTGGCACACGCTCCAAGAAGATGATTTAGATCCGTTGCAATGAGAGGAACTGTTACCTGCGTCTCAGGGTCGCCAAATCGGACATTGAATTCCACAACTCGGGGTAAACCATCAGCATCAATCATCAAACCAACATAGAGACATCCACGGTACGGAACTTCTTGTGTGCTAAGATGCACATGCATCGGCTCAACAATCTGCTCAATAACTCGCGCCTTCACAGCCTCTGTCACAACTGGAGCGGGTGCATACGCCCCCATGCCTCCGGTGTTTGGCCCAGTATCACCTTCACCAACACGCTTGTGATCCTGACTCGCTGGAAGGCAGACGTATCCCGATTCATCCATGAGAACAAGCATACTTGCCTCCTCCCCAGCCATGAATTCCTCAAGCAGAACGAAACCATCAGTATCAATCGCATCCGAAATTGTGGAATGGGCGAGATCACGATCCTCAGTTACAGTCACACCCTTTCCACCTGCGAGGACATCCCTCTTCACAACCCAAGGTGAACTGAATGTGTCTAATGCAACATCAACCGCATCGTGTGAATCTATACGTATCACGGCCGCTGTAGGAACTCCGAGATCAAGCATCACCTGCTTCGCATACTCCTTAGATCCTTCAAGGCGAGCGCCTTCAGCATGAGGGCCGAAACTAGGAACCCCTGCTTCTCGAAGGCGATCGGAGAGCCCCGATACTAGTGGCCCCTCTGGACCGACAACAACAAGATTCGCATTGATTCTCTTCGCAAGATGTAGTAGACCGTCGATATCAGAAGCAGCCACTGCATGATTGGTTGCAATCATCTCCGTTCCAGCGTTCCCTGGTGCGACGTGAACCGAGCCAACACTGGCTGATTCAATCAGCCCGAGGGCAAGGGCATGTTCTCGGCCGCCACCACCGACAATGAGAACCACGGCATCTGACATAGTGCAGAGGGTAGGGAACGAACCCATAATCCATTCCACGTCAATAGGGTACTGACTTCAAACCCAATTTGTAGCCCAAAACATTGACTGAACGATGAATAATTGGAGTCAATACTAGTAACCAAATCATCGAAGGAATGAGTTGCCACGAACCATACAACTGGTTAGGAAATAGCACTAATCCAAAGATGAAACAAGTAATTGCGAAAGGCAAAGTATCGAGGAGAGGCGCCTTGGAGGATACGTCTCCTTCACGCTTCAAACCCCGACGCCGCTTGAAGAAGGACCCAACAGAATCTCCGATAAGAGAACCGAATCCGAGGACATAACCGATGAAAAAAGCGGAACCATACAACCCAAGGAAACCAAACCATGGATCTGCATGTTCAAGACCCATCATGGGGTCATAGAATGGTTTGTTTGCCAAACCATTACCACTCCACAGGGTGGTCGCTAACATCGTGAGAAGAGCTGCTAGTAGAGGACCTCCAAGCAAACCATTCCAAGACTTTCCATCGCCAAGAAGTCGAAAGCCATCCTTCCAGTTACGTCCGCCATCAATTCGCCAAATCGGGACCCCTGTGGCCTCAGGTATCCATTTTCCAAAAATCATGGCCCCAGTATTTGCAAGGTATGCTGGCCCATACAAAAGAAGCAAAGCAAGGACTCCAAGGGGGTCAATAGACCCAAACAGGCCTTCAGGAATCATGACTCAACGTACAAACGTCGGCCCTTCAATCCATCCACGAATGAAGAGTTAGTCGACTAGTCAATATCCAATTAGGGACATTTCAGCGAGGGCTTGAAACACCTTGCCACGAAACCACCACTATGGGACGCCTTCGGACACTAGCCGCCTCAATCTCAGTACTGTTCTTGATGATGCTTTGCACACCTCTCATTGGAACCATATCAGCGACTGAACCACCTGATGGCGGACAAAACCTCACGATTACGGGCGACGTAGCATGGGACCAAGACGACGATTTTGATGGAGTTGTAGATGTCGCAAATGGAGCATCCTTGACGATATCTGCCGATTTGTCGGTCGCTAACGATAGTCGAATCATAGTCCATCCCGGCGGTACGCTTTCTATTTCCAACGGCTCATTGAATGCAGAATGGACAGATACAGACTACTCGTGGATGAGAAATAGTGACGAAGGACATCGTTCGAGAATAATGATTGAAACTGCAGAACGGCAAGGTTCGTTCGATGTCATCTTGACCTCAGCAGAAAATGCCTACTTCAACGGGATGAATGCTGTAGTAGATGGAACGGCAACAGCAATGGAAGGGACGGAACATATTGTCTCATTCTCAGCTGGATCAAGTGACACATGGATTGAATTTACTGGTGCTTCTGTCTACGAAATGATACTCTCATCTGAAATTCGAATCGACCACCCAGGAATCAAACCCACGGAAACAATTCCTATTGGAGATATACCACATGAAAACTGGATGGTAAACGATCCAGGAACCTTCGATATTGATGTCCAAGGAATGATGAATACAGATGGAGCATTTGTCTACGGCGCGATAATCAACGTCGCAGGTTCGCTGGATTTTAGCACTACTGATATCGTGAGATCCACTCCAATTATCGCTGCAGATACTGCAAGTATCAAGATGAATACGGTTGATTTGAAGGATAGTCGCGATGATCACCACATTACTGCGGGAATCCAGACTACAATCGACCTCTCTGCGTCAACAATTCATGGTACACTCGTCGATTTCTGGGAACGCCAGCTAGAACAGACAATTCAATTCAGGGCAAACGAAGTAATCGTTACCATCGCTGATTTCGGGCACCCACCAAGCACAACTAATCCCATACCTACCAACGAACAAGGACTCATTACACTCCCTCTGAGAACTGTTGAGATTGGATTCGCAGATGGTACAGTATGGAATGAAGACGCTACAATCGTGGTTCAATCCTACAAGACGGCATGGAATGCACAACTCGAGGATTACGGATCATCTGCTGCGCTTCCGATTGAAGCCACTACAACCTACGAATCCGACATATTGCCGATGTTGACTATTGATTCAATCACACCTGAAGAAAATAGCGCGAGTACGGATGGACGGGTAAAGATGAATGCAACCATTACTAACTCTGGTTCAGCAGATGCAAGAATCGGCCTTGAATGCTTCATTGGCAACGGTTCTGCAGCAGATGTAGGAGGATATCCGGTCCTTGAGATTCCAGGAGAGTCAACGAGATCTGTGGAATTCACTTGGAGAGGAGTTGTTGATACTGGAAACCAGAGTATTACCTGTGGGGTAATACAGCCCGCCCAACTAGTAATCGAAGGTGCTTACGGAGGGCTTCCTATTGATTCAGAAGCAGTGTCTTGGACTGAACCTGTGTCAGAAACAGAAGGTCTTGGCATGCTTCCATTAATCACCGCTTCATTGGTAGGCGCGGTGCTTGTTGGAATCGCCGCTCTTCAATATTCAGCGAACATCCAGAAGGAAAAGGATGAACAGAGGAAAACAAAACCCGAGACGATGACGGATTCCCAGAAAACTGAGAAGGACCGATCAGAGGTCAGTGATATCGATTAATCAACAGGCATCGTCACGTTGATCCCATTCTTCTCGGACAATGTCGTTGTTTGTTCCCTCGTCGTTGTCGTCCTCAGTTTCCTCAGTATAGTCGTAGTAACTAGAGTATGTTACAGATGAACCATCGGACCAAGGAGAAGATTGTGTCACAGTGATTGACAATTCATAACAGCCAACATCACTCTCTGACCACTCGTCTGCAGGAACATACGTCACTGAATTCGCGAAAGAATCTGTATATGTTTCACTTCCCTCGAGAATTAGTTTCGATGTAAGGTCGATAACTGCCCCCGAGCCATCTCCATACATGCTACCATCCGAGGACCAAGATGCTGCACCTTGTTCAACAGTAACAGTGGGATAAGTCAGGACTGCGCTACCCTCTCGCAATAAGCTGACTTCCATCTGATATTCCGAGAGTGGCAAGGGTGATGGATCAGCGTTGGTCCCTAACCCCGCCCAAACCTCAAGGATGACCCCTTGTAGGCAGTTAGACCGAGTGCTATCTTCACAATTTGTGTGAATTGGACGAGCATATGTTTGAGCCGCGTTTATTGTCCTTGAAGTGCTTGTCAAATCAAGTTCGCGGTCCCATGTAGTATCCCCTATTGTCAAGGAAAGTGAGTAAGGAGAAGGATCATTTGGGTCATCAGTGAGGGCATTTTCAGTATAAAAATCGGTTATTAGAATTGATATCAAGCCGTAATCACCCATACCATCCGAACTATCGAATGTCAAAGTGTGGCTTCCAGAATAAGTATCTACACCCCCCTTGGAGATTGTCACAGTTGCATCAAAGGAACCACTTCCCCCATTTTGTCGGATTTTGATATCCATGGTCTCTCCATCATCACTGAACTCCACGCCTCCGAAGGACATTGTGCCAGTAATCACATTGGCAAGAAGGAATGGTGTAATCATGAGCATCAATGCGACCAATACAACACTGGTTGCCGAAGAGATGACGATGGAACCTTTGCCCCTCGGATCTCCCAAACCAAGCCAGAACCAACTTCCAGCGACTCCAACGAGGAGAATGATGGGCATCAGAGAATCCAAAATGGACACCCCTAGCCACATGACTAGGAAAAATGGTGCAATAATTGTCAATGAAATTGCCATAAATGTTCGACCCAGGAGGCCATCCATTGAACCCCCTGTATCGTCAGATACTGAGGCCACAGAAACAGTAGCTTCCTCGACCTCAGGCTCCGGTTTTTCATCCGCTTCAACGTCTACTCTGTCTAACAATCCACCTGACATTAGGGAACAGTCGCAGCCCGGAGGTTATCAAACCGTTGACGAAACGGTCGGAAGGAAGTAGATTGGTGGGCTTATCGGTTCGCGCCGAACTAGAGCATCAGAATCGGGAGATCGTCCTCATCTTCGGACATCTCCTCATCTTCGCTATGTCTTCGAGCAATCGCCGCTGCAGCGAGGCCGAGCATCATCACGGAACCAATCATCTCGAAACCAGGAAGATACACACCACGGATGTAAATCGTAACCATCTGAACTTGGTAATTAGGCACACCTTCCGTTCGAACTGAATAGTCGCTGGTTGCTTGGAACTGCAATTGGTAATAGATATCGGACCAGCCCTGAACCTTCGGTGTACGCATGATTACACGCACATTGTCGGGTGGGGCCTGTGCTTCAATCTCAGTAGATACCTGTGGAAGTGAAATCTGGAAGCCTGCGTCCTCTAGGTCCTCGCGGTTCGCGACATCGATGTTGAATCGATCATATGCGTTACCGTCATTGTAGACCTTGAAATTGAAAGTGTAATCCACCTTAGGTCGAAGCTGCTTGAATGGCTCATCCGCTTCAACTCGAAGGCGGCTGAACTGCTTGATAACTACGAGAACAGATGTTGTCTTTGGAGTGCATGTCCCGCATGGAACGCCTGTTGCAGTATCTACGCGAGCAGTGATGGACACTGTGCGCTGACCTTCCGCCATACGCTGATCGCCACGGACTGAAACTTCGAATGTCACTTCTTGGCCTGCGCCAACGGTGACTGTCCCTGGAGCCGCATATGCAAGTCCACCAGCAGTCACTGTAATTGCCACGTTCTCAGAGTACGCGGTTGGGTTGTTCAAAGTGCAGTATGTGGTGCCGGTTCGAGTAGCACCCGGATATACCTCAATCGGGAAGTTTGCAGGAGAGCAAACAATACCGATATCAGGGTTAGGAGATGCCTGTGCATCAACGGTATGCGCAGCACCTACCCACATGCTGAGCGCATAGATAGTTAGGAAGACAACGACTGTGCGGACTGACTTCATTACGGACACCTACGCTTTCGTCTACCCGGCCCCGTATTAAGAGGTTAGCCCCCGAATGAACATAACA
>JAZADD010000086.1:0-5920 GCA_036124005.1 Thermoplasmatota archaeon | reverse complement strand
ATCCAAGAAGAGTTCGGGCGGCATCAAGGGCTGCATCGAGACCATCAGGGTTTGAACCACCAGCTTGAGCGAATGTTGGACGACCTCCACCACCACCCGAGATATGGGGGGCAATTTCACGAATTAGCGAACCTGCATCTGTCCTGTTAGTCGCTTCTGTTCCCTCGGTGACTGCAGCAAGTAATTTTCCGCCTCCATCTCGACTGCCTAGGACTGCAATAGTTGGATTTGAAGGGTCTAAGGTGAGCTCCTTGACCATAGCTTGCATCTGCTTCATACCACCATCGACTTCCATTACAACAATTCTAACCCCATCTACCTCAGAGGTTCCACCATCACTACCGGAGGTACGAAGTCTGACAATCTCTGCTTCTAGAGCTTCGATTCTCTTTCGCTGCTCTTTCCATTCATTGAAGAAACGCCCTACTGTAGCAGGGAGATCATCCGCTTGAACACCAAGAACATCAGCACTACGCGATAGTAGGTCCTCCTGTTGCTTTGCATGTTCTCGTGCTGCCGAACCTGCAAGTATGTGGAGTCGTTCTACTCCATCCTGCACAAGATTCGAACGGATGACACGGACATAATCCACCATTCCTGCATCATCATGGTGAGTACCTCCACATGCCTGGACATCGAATTCTCCAATACGAATCACACGAATTTCAGAATGCTTTGGAGGTCCACCCTGATAGAGTTCGAAACCAAAGTTTGCATCAGCTTCAGCCCGAGGAATCAATAATTTCTCCACACTCGGACTTGAAGCAACGACTTCGTTTGCCAAGTCTTCGATTGCATCTAGTACCTCGCGTTCAAGACGACTGTGATGAGTGATGTCAAGACGTGCGTATCTAGCTCCTTTGTTTGACCCGGCTTGCCAAATATGGTCTCCTAAAATCTGGCGAGCGGCACCTCCAACAATGTGAACAGCAGTGTGGTGATCCATAAGTTGCTTCCTCCGAGACCAGTCAATTTCACCCTGAACCGAACCAGTAGCCAGAGGTCCATCCGTTAGATGTAAGATTACATCGCCATCGATTTGAACATCAACAACACGTACTGAAGTTGACCCATCTGAAAGAACACCGTGATCTGAAAGTTGTCCGCCTCCCTCGGGGTAAAACAAGGTACGATCTAGAACTATAGCATGCGTCGCATTGCCAAGAGATTCAGAGCCTGTTGAAATAGCATCAATTCCTTCAATACAAGAGAGAACCTTCGCATCGAATTGGACTGCTGCAGTATCATCATAGAATGAACGTATAGTAGCAGGATGACCCGCTCCAAGTCCGGTTCCATCACCACCCTTCCGCTTTGCAAGCATCCTGACTTGCTCTGCATGACGAGCAGCCATGTCCGCAGCGAAACCGACTGGTACAGTTACATTGGGCCAACCTGCTTCGTACGCAATACTGACAACCATCTCTGGTTGCAAACCGCGTTCCTCAGCGAGTCGAAACAAAATCTCAGAGGGGACCTGATTAGCATCTGAAGGAATATCTTTGAAGGCAGTTCTTACAGCAGCTTGTCCTGCTCTGAGCATCTCACGATACCGTGACTCTTCTAAAGCTAGAATCGTTAGAATATTCTGACGAGATCTAGGTTCAATCGAACCGGACATATTGACATCGATGTGATGTGCTCCGATTTCGTCAAGACCAATGCTAAGCCCAAGGTCGTCCTTCATACGACACGCACGACGCGCCATCATCCTAGCGAGGTACCCTGCCTTTGCATTAGATGGAACCAAACCATCGTCAAGCATATTGCACAGAGCATGCATGTGATCGGGAATCGCATATATGGATGACAGCGGCTCAGTGATTGATTTCAGCGTATCCACATCAAGAGAGACATTTCTTTCTGAAAGACGTTCAATCAATCGGATGTACAACGCATCAACATCCGTTCCAACATCGATATTCAGGATTCCAGCTAGACGGCTAAGCTCTGCTAACAATAAATCCACATCTACATCGCCAAGTGCACTCAATCGTTCATCGAAAGATGAAAGTTCACGGAGCCAAGAAACGGTCTCAGGATAGATGGCTTCGTAAATCGTAGGTGTTCCAGCAGCAGCCCAACAAAAACGCTCCAACCCATAACCTGTATCAATAATCTGTAATGGCATCTCACTATATCGGACACCCTTAATCTCAAAATCACCAGCCTCATCTTCTTTGAGATTCATGAAAACAAGAGTTGCGAGTTCAAGGCCACCAACGATAACCTCCACTGCAGGACCTGCATTTCCGCCACCAGACCAAGGATTCTCGACATAACTAATCTCCATTGGATCTATCCCTAAATCTTCAGTAAAGAGCACATCACAGAAACGGATTGTCTCATCTATCCAATAATGAATGTCGCCTTCCTGTGGCCGATTGAAACAATGATGAGCCATCATCTCAAAGGTTGTGAGATGCCTACCAGAACGACCCACTGCTGCCACATCAGTCAAACGAATACAAGGTTGTGAAATTGTCAACGGATTAGCAGGAGGAGGTACTTCTCCGGAAGTCACATGT
Organism: Thermoplasmatota archaeon; assembly: GCA_036124005.1. Taxonomy (GTDB): domain Archaea; phylum Thermoplasmatota; class Poseidoniia; order Poseidoniales; family Thalassarchaeaceae; genus MGIIb-N2. The sequence goes on along the minus strand of JAZADD010000086.1, from coordinate 3,392 downwards.
GGTTGGAAATCCGCAATGCTAGCAATTGTGAGATGGATATCATCACGCCATCGAGCAATAACAGGATAAGGTGCTACTCGTGAATGGGAGTGTTTCTCAAAGAATTCTAGGAATGTCTCACGCATTGCATCCTTCAATGCCTTACCTCTTTGATCAAAACCCTTGATTATAGGAGCACCAATGAAGGTGTATTCATCTTCATCCGTATCACCTGATGTAGTCCGATTCTGGTCCCTTGTCCAGAACCAGAGCCCCGAAACACGACATCGAGTTCGAACAAAACCGTTCTCGTGAAAGTATGGTGCATCGATATCTCCGAAGGCCATACTCTCACCTCAATACCCCTTGGACCCAACCGAAGCACTTCAAGGCCACCCGAAATATGGTCGCAAAGAGAGCAAACCTTCCGCAACGAACTTGAAGCAATGTCGTAACGTCAGTTCATGGATGACCCTGAATGGCGTAATCATGCGATTCGGGAAGATGAGGCGACAATACGGATCAAAAAGCATGGCTCGATGCTGACTGATGCACGTATGATTGCTGATGAAACCCAGTGGAATGATTTGAGTGACGACCGGTCCCCTCAGCAGGTTGTCAACACGGCAAGTATGCCAGGCATAGTGGGCGAGGCTTGGGCTATGGCCGATTGGCACTATGGATATGGCTTCCCGATTGGTGGCGTTGTAGCAACGGATACAGAAGCTGGTGAATTAGGTGGGAGTATCTCCCCTGGAGGCGTCGGTTTCGATATCAACTGCGGAGTACGACTCCTATCTATCGATCTACCAAAGCCAGAGGGCACTGACCTCAAAGAGATGGCAAGACGACTATTCAACGCAGTACCTGCTGGAGCCTCCTCAAAAGGAGGATGGGACCTCAAAAATCATCAGATGGACGATATTCTCTCTAGAGGCGTAGAGGCTGCTGTAGATCTTGGTCTTGGAGACGATAGGGACCTCGAAGTAATCGAAAGCAATGGATTACTGGAATCTGAAGAAAGGAAGGTCTCAGAGCGCGCTATTGAACGTGGAATGAAAGCGCTCGGAACACTAGGTAGTGGAAATCACTTCCTCGAAGTGCAAGTAGTAGACCAAATCATTGACCCGGTTGCTGCTAAAGCATTCGGCCTCACTGAAGGAGGACTTACCGCTATGATTCATACAGGATCGAGGGGGCTTGGCCATCAAGTGTGTAGCGAACATGTCGAAGCAATTGAAGCAAAGTACAGCAAAGATGGCGATACGTGGTACGCAGAATCGTGGGGCCACCGGCTTCCTGATCGGCAATTAGCTGCTGCACCTATACACAGCAAAGAGGGGGAGGCGTATCTCGATGCGATGCATGCAGCTGGTAATTACGCCTTCGCAAACAGATCCGCTCTTACTGAAAGACTCCGCCGCACTATGCGGAAGTTTTCAGGAGGAGATGCAGAAGTCAATCTAATCTATGATGTAAGCCACAACATCGCGAAAATCGAGGATCATCAAGTACATGGAGTATCTTGCAGATGCTGCGTCCACCGGAAGGGTGCTACGCGAGCGCTTGGAGGCGATCACCCTGAACTTGCTTCTCGATTCTCAGGGATAGGACAGCCCGTACTTGTACCAGGTGACATGGGGACTGCATCTTGGGTCCTCGCTGGTCCCAAGACTGGATCCAATGATGCCTTTGCCTCATCATGTCATGGAGCAGGGCGCCGATTATCTAGAAAGGCCGCACGTGAAACAATCGATGGAGAACAACTCATAGCCGACCTCCAAGCAAAGGGCATTGAAGTCAGAGCACGTACACCACGAGTAATCGCAGAAGAAGCACCTGATGCTTACAAAAATGTGGATGATGTAATTCGCCTTACATCCCAAGCCGGTCTTGCACGACCAGTTGCTCGATTAACACCGCTCACCGTCATCAAAGGATAATGGATTAAGCAGTCTTTGACCGGTACTCAATCTTGATGATATCGTCCTGTGTACCTTCCTCAATTAGAAGTGACATGTAGTCCTCAACTGGTTCGCCGTTGTATGTCACTACAATCTCGTGAGTTTCTCCTGTTTCATAGCCCATCAGATTAGTCTCAGAGAACTCCTCGCCCCAAATCATGAACCAATGACGCAGCTCAATCTCAAGGGCAGTGGGAGTCTCAATATGCAGGTATGCAGTGGTTTCCTGGGCACCTGTTGTACTGTGAGGCATAGGTGTGTGAGTGTGGATATACCGCATACAAGGAGAGTTCAACGGATCTTCGCTTGAACCTGAAGCAACATCTGTCAAAGGAGAAACATGCTGCATCTGACCATTTTCATCCTCAATGAAAATATCCACATGAATGTGATCGTGGCGAATAATTGTGCCCCCAGAGTGCCCCCCTGCTAAGCATCCATCCTCAATTCTCTCGTCATCTGTTGTGACGCCAAATCCAGGATTCAACAAAGAAACTCCTATGAATCCAAAGAAGGCGATTGCCGCAGCAATCAGTATTGTCCTCTCATCCACCATGAGCACTGGGAGACATACGAGTGTTTTCAAACGAACGGCCAGAAAACTCCTCAAATGCCCACACCCAAAGGCACCCCAGTATGGTGGGAAGATGCAAAACAGCACCTTCGAAATGTAGATCACAAGATTGCACGAATCATTGATTGTGTGGAGGAACCATCTCTTACAGGCGAAGGAGACATCGTCAAAACGATCTGTAACGCTGTAGTAGGCCAGCAAATTTCAGCCGTTGCTGCCGATGCTATCTGGGGCCGACTCCTCGATTATTGTGGAGGGAGTTTCGATCCGAAATTAATTACGAAGTTAACCAAAGAGGACATGAAGCAAATTGGCATTTCACAATCGAAAGGACGAACTCTCATAGGAGTTGCATCTATTTCTGGTCATCTCAAAACCATGGATTGGGCTAAAATGACTTCAAACGAAGTGGAAAAAGAACTTCTTCCTCTATGGGGTATCGGGCCTTGGACAATTGACATGGTAAGGATATTCTCTCTCTTAGATCCAAATGTCTTACCCCTGGGAGATATTGGAATCATCCGTTCCATCGAGGCAATGGAAGGGAAAGGAGTTCTGGAAATCACAGAAATTCAGGAACGTGCTACAATATGGGAGCCATATCGGACTTGCGCTGTATGGTACCTATGGCGACAGCATGACGAGTCACCCGTGCAATATTAAACCGGAATTACATACTAAAACGCCGCTTCGGCTGATTTGGAATCGTTGGCGCGGCCCCAGACTGGATACCGTCTGCTTCTTCCATGATGATTGTAAGAAGAGTGTGTACTAATTGACGCAAATCCTCTACCTCTGATTTGAGTTCACTCATCGAAGTTTCAACATTCTCTTTCTTGCCTCTCGGCTTCATCTGCACAGTCATTCCCATCCCA
>JAZADD010000085.1:0-16096 GCA_036124005.1 Thermoplasmatota archaeon | reverse complement strand
TGCGATTGCAATCAGTGGGGCACCTCAGCATATGGCTGGAATGAAAGATAGTGAACGGATTATTGCTGTAAATACAGATGAATCTTGCACTATGGTCCAGTCCGCTGACGCTGCAATTATCGGGGATTATCGTGAAGTCGTACCTCAACTTACTGAGAAGGTAAAATCCGGATTTACTTTCGGTCTTTGAAATTCTTCGCCACCAATTACCTTCAATGGTAGCGGATTATGACATGCGTTCTAACTGCCAGTCAGTCAGTTTCTCAAGGATAGTTCTAGCCTCGCTGGCTTGCAGGTTTCTTAGATGTACATGGGCTGCAGCATGATGCTCCATTGCGCGCTTGCGCCCATATTCGATTGATCCGGCGGAATTCATTTCTTCAATCGCCTTAGGAAGTTGGTCTTTGCCAGATTCCCCCTTTCCGAAAATTGCATGGAAGGTGGGTAGTTCGGCAGGATTCTGTTTGAGAGCGTGAATCGCCATTAGTGTACGCTTCCCTTCTAGGACGTCGCTTCCAGCGGGCTTGCCTAGTGTTTCAGTGTCTCCTGTGATATCGATTATATCATCCATCAACTGGAAGCAAAGTCCGGTTTCAAGTCCCCACATGCGACAAGATTCCTGAATTTCTGTGGAAGCACCTGCAAGCATAGCTCCAGTCAATGCACAGGTCTCAAACATGGCTGCAGTCTTACCGCCAATCATCTGTAAGTACTCTTCCTCTAACACCTGATCCTCTCGATTCTCAAAATCCATATCCATCTGTTGTCCTTCTGAGACATTGCGTACCATGCGCCCCAATACTCGCACTAGGTCTCTCATCATCTCGTCGCGAATATCCTTGGATTCTGCAATCATTTCGAAGGCGAGAGCAAGCATCGCGTCACCCGCATTGATTGCGGTAGGCATATCGTAGGCAATGTGTACAGCTGGGCGCCCCCGTCGAATGGGATCATTGTCCATTATGTCATCATGGACGAGTGTGAAGTTGTGGATGATTTCAATGGCGGCACCTAGGTCGTGATGCCCTGCATGGTGGTGGCCGACAGCCTCTCCGACAAGGCTTGGAAGGACTGCACGGAGACGTTTCCCTCCTCCTTCGATAAGGTGCATCATAGCACCAGCGAGACGCGGCTCAGTACTCTTTTCGATGGCTCGGGCGATGCATTGTTCTGCTGCAACTCGATGTCTATCCATCATTGAGAGTCCTGCCCGATCAGGTCTTTCTTGGATGAAACGATGGATTGTTCCATCGACATGTTTCGACATGTCATCTATGTCGCTCCACCAATCTTTCAGTAGATTGTCGCGTATCAAATCAAACCAAGGTGCTATGACGAGTTCGCCCGCGTCATGTGCCTTCACCATTTCCTCAAGTTCGTTTTGAGTCACCCATCGGCATTCGTCAATTTCGTTTGGATTCGCATTCACTTCGACATTTGCTCGAGTTACGAGAATGTGATCGATTTCGTGTTCGACCCAAACATCGTTCATGCGCGCTTCATATTCCATTCTGGTGACGAATTGAAGAGATTCTTGCGGGATAGTTCCTGCTGGAATGCCTAATTCTTGTTCCATCTTACGCACTGCAGCATTTCGGACACCCGATGCCCCTTCAGTTTCACGTTCACCGTCAATATCTAATGGGTGGCTACAGCACGAGTTTGCCCATACACCTGGGAAGGTGATTTTGTCACTGGCCCTTTTTTGGAGAAGAAGACGGTCTTGGTCATCAAAAATAAGAACGGAAAATGCGCGGTGACGTAATCCTGCACCTCGATGACAATCCAACTTACTAGCAGATCCAATAGGCCTATCTTCTTCGTCGACGAGTATACACATTTCGTCCATCATGTCGGCTTGTTCCGGGTCCTCCCCTTCAAGCACGTCACCGGCCATACTGTCCCCTCTCTTCGTCTGCGTTGTTCCCGGGTTATAATCGAACGGGCGATTTGAAGATGCGTGTGCCGATAGTGTTTATTCCATTACATGCATCAACTATACGGTCTGAATGTCGTCCATCAACAAACCAGACACGTGGTACAATTTCGGCAATACTCGCGGCGCGAAGAGCCTTGTAGTCTATGCCTCCTGTAACATCTATTTCGGATTCATGCCGTCCTCCGAAACCAATTGATGGGTCCCAAGTATTGAGTAAAGTAGCATCTTGGTGGTCGGGAGGATGTGTGAGAATTCCGTCACAGTCTGCTAAGCAGAAGATGCAAGCGTCAACATCTCCCCATTCTTTTGCAATTCTTAGCATGAGGTCATCTCCAGAGAGGATCCCAAATCCAGTATCCCCCACATCAACCACATCACCATAGGTGATTGTCGTCATGTGGTTTCCAAGGAAGTCAAGATTCCCCGAGAAGGCCTCGCCAGTGCCGTTCACCCATTTATGTGGGGAATGTGTCACGGAGTCAATGCCGTGTTCCGCAAGAGCATTCATGACAAGTTGATTCAAATCCATCATGTCTTGTCTGACTGCTTGGACTGCCTCTAGTTGATTTGTAATTCCATCCTCTTCGCCTAGATTCGTATCGACCGGACCTTCGCTTAACCTCCAGCGTTTTGCTCTTGCATGACCAAAGGAACCTGCACCGTGAACTAGAGCAATTTTCCAACCATCTTCTACTAGTGTTGCAATCGCTTTAGTCGAAACTCGAATCGAATCGAGGTCAGGTTCACAGAGCCCACTCTTCATTGTTATGAGGCCGCCGCCAAGCTTGATGACAGCCCGGCGTTGCTCGACCATGCTACTCCCAGTACTTGCTCATTGATGATGGTGCGCACACAGATTCATTCGTTCTCCCGTGTTCGCAGGCGCATGGCGCCCACCATCGACGAGTTCAGACGGTATTTACAGGCGCGCAGAAACGACCTTGATGATATTGCAGATCCAGATGAGCGAGAGCGTGTTAGGGCACGGATTGATGCTGCACTCCAAGAGGCCTTGGATTTCGCCGCAGCAGTGGAAATTAGAGAGGAACTCAAGAGCCGTGTATTCGAAGAAGTTGATTCATCAGCACGACTCATTGAAGCAGCTGAATCGAGGCCGGTTCAGCGTGTAGATGGAGATGGTTGCCCGAAGTGTGACGCTCCATTTGAGGCAGATATTGAGTTCTGTCCGGCCTGTGGTCACAGGCCTTGAGAATCATTCCTCTTCGTCCCACTGTGCCACGTGATGAGCAAGATCCTCATGATCTTCCTCGATTCGATCGAGGTACTGTGGTTCGACCTTCTCTGCGAGATACACTGTGGTTCCCGCACGCCATACTGAGTCGCCATCCGCAATCATTCGAGCGGTATCAATTTCGAGTATGATGGGTCGCTTGAGTTTCTTGCCACCTAGGCGTCCTGCTTCAACAGCCTTATCGATACTCTGTGAAAGGTGGACATGGCTACGATCACCTGGTAGTAGGCCGATATCCATCAAGACCTCAAGTTCGTCATCTCCGCAGGGGAAGTATAGGGCGTTAGGGATGTTGTCTGTAGGAAGGTCTAGTTCAATCTCTACGGTGTGGCCGTAAGTTGCACGAACAGTATTGCCACGAACTTCGTATCGGCCCTTTCCATCACACTCGGCAACTGCCTTGATGTGATGTGGGCGTAACCAGCGGCCGAAGCGACGCTGCTCTTTCTCACGTAGAGCATCCACGAATTCGCGTATATCTACCCAGCCGTTGATGTCCATCTCTAGGCCATAACGGTCCGGATCATGTCTGCAAACGCGAGCGAGACGTCGACCCAGAGTTTCTCTCTCGCCGGTACGCATGATGAATTTGCCTTCGGAATTGCATACCGGGCAGAGATTATCGTCGGAGAAGTAGCCGTGGACATTGCATTCACGAATCATAGGAACGAATCTTCCGAATCCTTGGCCATAGATAAGGCGATTGCATCCTTTGGCTATACTTTCTTCGGCATGTTCATTCGACGGAGTGTGGCCCCAAGTCCATGGACGCCTACATCTGTGGCTACGTCCGGTCTCCTTTCACTCGCGCTCACCGGGGGCCGTTGAAGGATGTCCGTCCAGATGATCTCGCAGGGCAAGTCGCTTTTGAATTATTGAATCGCACAGGTGTAGACCCCGTTGCCCTCGATGATGTAATGGTTGGTTGTGCTTACCCAGAGGGTGAACAAGGACTCAATATCGGGCGAATTGTTACACATTATCTCAAAGGTCCCCCAAACCTTCCAGGGATGACCACAAACAGGCTCTGTGGGTCGTCCATGCAGGTGATGCATAGTGCGGCTGGAATGATTGCACGTGGATGGGGCGATCTATTCCTTTGTGGTGGCGTTGAATCGATGAGTCGTATTCAGCGGGGAGGGTTCAATCGTTCTCCTTCACCTTTCCTTGAGGAAATTATGCCTGATGCCTACATTAGTATGGGACTTACAGCGGAGAATGTTGCAAAACGTCATTCGATTTCTAGGGAGCGTCAGGAGAAGTTTGCTCTCACTAGCCATAACAAGGCAATTCTCGCGAAGAAAAACGGCCTTCTGGGCAATGAAATAGCTACTATTTGTTCATCTGATGTGACCTACGGATCCGACATCGATGGCTGTATGCGTGAATCATCTCTAGAATCCATGGCCAGACTTAAGCCGGCCTTTATTGAGGATGGTGTTGTCACCGCAGCGACTAGTTCCCCACTAACGGATGGTGCGTCTTTCAGTTTGATTGCTTCACAGCATGCAATCGATTCACATGACCTCAAACCGATGGCTCGTATTGTTTCTGCAGCAGTAGCCGGTGTTCATCCGGATGAGATGGGTCTTGGACCTATTCCTGCAACAAGGCTTGCCCTTAATCGTGCAGAACTTACTGTGGATGATCTCGATATAATCGAATTGAATGAAGCGTTCTCAAGTCAGTCGCTTGCCTGCATAGATGAATTGAACCTACCTATGGAAAAAATCAATTTGGATGGCGGAGCCATTGCTATTGGCCATCCATTAGGTGCCTCTGGTGCACGAATCATGGGTAAGTCCGCGAGTTTACTCCAGAGAACAGGTGGTAGATACGCTCTAGCAACTATGTGTGTAGGTGGCGGGATGGGGATTGCTACGATTCTCGAGCGCATCTGATGTTGCGTAACGCCTATGTGCGTCGCCTCATGTAGTCGACTGATGTTCAACCGACGAGGCCGAGAAGAAGCGAAGAAGAATCTTCAGGTCGATGAGGAAGGAGAATGTTCCCGTTGTGGTGGAGATTCTCAACCATCAAGCATTCAAGGCTACCTTCAATGTGTTCGATGTTCGTATGAATGGCCTGATCCTAACGCTGCTTCTTCAGGGCCAAAACGCGAGACTATTCATGATGAGCAGAAGAAGGTCGAGGAGTTCAAGCAGGAACTCGAGAAGGGTAGCCTTCGTGGTGTCCTCGGCATCGAGTCCCAGTTGAGTTCGGAGCAGGAAGCGACCCTTGGCCGATTGCAATCTAAGTGGATGGATGGATTAGCTGGGACCTTTAATGCAGCCGAGGAGGAGCGCAAACCTCTGATGATTTCATTCGATGCAGAAGACAACATCGTCGGAACAGATCTTGCAATCATTTCAGTTCTTGGCAATGATTTTGATGGTGGCGAAGAAATTCGTATCGAATACCCTGGCCGGGATACAGAGTTCTACAGTATGGACGCCCGAGATGACAGAGGCTGGCGTGTTGGCCGTACGATTCCGGACACTTGTCGAAATATTGCTTCTATCATCAATCGTCGGTCCACCATCGTGCATGCGGAGGGTGATGGCGATACAATTGTGTTTGAACCACGTGATGCTAGCATCAATCCCGGAAGTGTCGTAATTTTCGTAGACGACCCAGGGGGCAAGAACATGCTCTTGGAACGTGATGGTCGTGTTATCGATGTGGATGCTATGATGACAATCGAGGACTATCGTGAGATGCTTGGAATTGTTCTTGATGATGGTGTCATCACTCCCTCGGAGGATGAACTTCTGTGGATTATGAGAACTAATCTTGGGATTACTGACGAGCAGCATATGCAACTGCTCATCAATCGATTCGGTAACGCTGTTGTCAAGGAGTGTCCCGCTTGCCATGGTATGATTGCCTATCTCCCTGATCATGGTGGATGGTGGTGCGATCCGTGTCAGTCATGGGTCTGACTGCGTCGTGCTGTTCATATACTGCCACACATAGCCTATCATCCAAGGTGATGGACACATGGCTGGCGACAACGACCTCTACATAGGAATCGACCTCGGAACTTTCCGTTCCGTACTAACTTCGAGTGCTGGCCATGAGGAACAAGTCCTCACGGTTGTAGGTACACCAAAAGACCCCATTGCTCGTAACATGCTGGGCAAGGATGTTCTCTTCGGTGAAGAGGCCCTGAAGAACCGTCTTGCTCTGAATCTATACCGTCCTCTAGAGCATGGTGTAATCAAGGACACTCCTGAGGATAAGAAGTTCATCGCTCACTTCATTAATCATCTAATCAATCTCGGCGATCCTGAAGATTACGACAATGTAGTCGCTGTTATTGGTGCTCCAGCGGAGGCATCTTTCACAGATCAGACTGCGATTTTTGATGCAGCATCTGGCAGCGTAAATGCAGCTATGATTATCTCTGAGCCCTTTGCAGTTGCTTACGCACTTGACATGATTGGACACACGATTGTCATCGATATTGGTGCGGGAACTTGTGATATTGCTAGAGTATACGGAACAATTCCTGGTCCTGACGACCAGATGCACACTAGTTATGCTGGTGACCACATCGATAACACGCTTATCGAAGAGGTTCAGAAGAAGTATGCTGGTGCTCAGGTTACCAAGGATATGGCACGTCGTTGGAAGCAGCAGTACTCCTTCGTTCGTACTGCAATGCCCGATGCTCCGATTGTTGTCGATTTCAGTATTGAGGGTAAGGCAATGTCTCTCGATATCACTGATTGCATTCAGAGGGCCTGCGAGTCAATTGTCGACCCTATAGTTGCCAATGTGAAGGCATTGATTTCCTCAAGTAATCCAGAGTTCCACAATGAGTTCCGAAACAATATGGTTCTCGCTGGTGGAGGATCGGGTATCAAGGGATTGAATATCATGATTGAAGATCGTCTCGCTGATATCGGCGATTGCACAGTCCAGGTTGTCGATGACCCTGTAATGCTTGGTGCTCTTGGTGGGTTGCGCCTATCCATGGAAGTGCCTACAGACATGTGGTCTTCGCTAACCCTTGCTTCTCGATGATGGATTACTCCTGTTCTTCGCCGTTCCATGCTGATGGAACTAGAGGTTGGCCACAGTGTGGACAGGTGTCATTTTGTGTCATCTGTTCTACGACGATTGCAAGAATACTCGTGCACGAAGGACAACTGGCGATTACCTCATTGGAACGTGCAAGCATGCTTTGAGCTAGCCCAGTCGATCCGGATGTGTACCATGAACGGTATCGAGGGTCCTCAATTCTGCGTGTGCGAATAACTCCGAAACCACCGAGGATGAGGAGTAGAAATCCATCGATTGTGAGACCATTGGAAATCCAGATTAATCCGAAGAGGAAAAGGACAGTTGAACTGAGTATGTATGATAATTGCCCGATCCTCATTGCCATCCAATTTGCTCTTTTTGAGAAAAGCAGGGCAGCAACGACATGGAATGTAGCGAACGCATACCCTAGCACCACCATCATTTCATGGATTGACCCTAGTACCCATGCCGAAGTAAGGCCATTCAATGCAATGAAAAGGGACTGCTGCCGATGGGCTTTACTCAACTGCTGGTCCATTGAGCGCAGACCATCCATATGCCTCTGAATCGGTGGTGAGTCATCAGTCTTGGCCATCGACGGTCTATTGAGGGCGGAGTTAGTCCGCTGGTTATGCCTCGGGATGTTGATGTCGTCCGGAAAGGCCTCTCCCTTGAGGGCCGGAAGGTCTTGCTAGGCATTAGCGGAGGCATCGCAGCAGTTGAGACTGTTCGATTAGCTCGAGAACTCCGACGGCACGGAGCTAGCCTCCATGTGATTATGACTCGAGCAGCAACTGAGGTAATCTCACCTCTCGCGGTAAGGTGGGCAACTCAAGCTAATGTGGATGTAGAGTGGGATGGAGATATGTCTCAACTTGATGGCTATGATGGGTTATTGATTGCTCCTGCTACGAGGAATACTTTGGCGAAACATGTGAATGGCGTAATGGATTCGCCTTTGGCGATGGCGATGGCGGCCGCGGCAGGAAACGGAACTCCTACCATGGTAGTTCCTTCGATGCACAATGATCTCTTTGACGATGCCGTGACTCAGGATTTACTTGATTCTGTAATTGCGCGTGGGACGAAGGTCTTGATGTCACCATCTGAGGAGGGTAGGCGAAAGCAGCCCGATCCAGTTCGTATTGTAGCGGAGTTCGCTCACCATCTGAATAGGGGTCCGAATCACCGAAATGTCCTCGTTCTCCTTGGAGGCACTGAATCCTCGATTGATGATGTCAGAGTCATTACGAACCGGAGCACTGGCCAAACAGGATTCGCCATATGTGAGGAATTACATCGTCTAGGGCATCAAGTGACTATCCTTGCCGGTCGAACCTCTTTCGATGTAGAAGATTCACGATTTCAAATCGTACATTCTCCTGATGCGGCTTCGATGAAGTGTTGGGCCAAGGATCTAATCGAGAATGATGATTTTGCGATTGATGCTGTAATCAGTGCCGCCGCCATCTCTGATTATGTGGTGGAGGAATCCTTCTCTGGCAAGTTATCTTCAGATGGAAATCTAGATCTTCGTTTGTCTCCCTTTCCGAAGATTATCGATGGTATTGTGACTTGGTTAAGGAAGCAACGAGGATCTGATGCAGGCCCGGTAGTTGGTTTCAAACTCTTGTTGGATGCTGATGAGGGAGAACTTGTTGCAGCCGCTCGTTCTCAGATTGAACGCAGTGGCGTTTCCGCTGTGGTCGCTAACAATCTATCTTGGGTTAGAGGTGATGGGCGACGTGCCCTTTGGGTTACGATGGATGAGGTAAGTGAACTCGCGGATGTCGAATCTATCGTTGTAGCCATTGACAGGCTTCTTTTGGCGTAGGATTGAAGTTCAGCATCCTAGGCCTCAGAATGATGGCTAACCACGACAAGGCGAAGCGGGGAATCCCTCCGAAGGCGGACTTCAACGCCTGGTACCCTGCTATTGTTGAGATTGCGGACCTAGTGGACAAAAGGTATCCAATCAAGGGAATGGATGTCTGGCGACCTTATGGATGGCGGGCAATGAAGCGTATCGATGCGTTGACACATGCAGAGATGGAAAGGACTGGTCACGACGAGGTTCACTTCCCATTGCTCATCCCAGAAGACCTTCTGGAGAAGGAAAATCGCCTCGTTGCTCTACTCAAGGCCGCACGTGAGGCAGGAGTGGATCCCTCGGAACTTCGTATGGATGAGGAACCTGCCGGATTCAAGAAGGAGGTCTATTGGGTAAAACACGCGGGAGAGAATGACCTTGATGTTCCAATGTTCCTACGCCCTACCTCCGAGACAGCAATGTACACGATGTTTCCACTCTGGGTACGTAGTCATGCTGATTTGCCATTGAAGACCTATCAGATAGTCAACACTTTCCGGTATGAGACAAAGCAGACTCGGTCATTCATACGTGTTCGTGAGATTCACTTCTTTGAAGCACATACTGCCCATGTCGATGAGGCGGATGCTACACGTCAGATTGAGGAAGATCTTGAGATTGTTGCGAACATCATGAATGACCTTGGCCTTCCGTACATTGCCTCACGTCGTCCTGTTTGGGATACTTTCCCAGGTGCATGGTATACGATTGGGATTGATGTAATAATGCCCAATGGACGTACTCTTCAAGTCGCATCATGTCACCATTATCGTGACCAATGGGCACAGGCTTTCGACTTGACCTATGAAGCAGAAGATCGGACTACAAAGCACTGTCATCAGACTACCTATGGCATGTCAGAGAGATTACTGGGGGCCGTTGTCGGTATGCATGGTGACGATGCAGGCCTCATCATGCCACCTTCGATGGCACCCATACAAGTGGTCCTAATTCCTGTCGCAGCACACAAGACAGAAGCGGTCATGGAAACGATACACGAAGTCAATAATCGTTTGAAAGCAATTGGAATTAGAACCCATGTAGATGATCGTGATGTTCGCCCAGGACAGAAGTACTATGACTGGGAAATCAAAGGAGTCCCTCTTCGCCTTGATATTGGCCCCCGTGATGTCGAAAATGGCAATGCCTTCGCTGCTCGTAGAACTGGTGGCAAACATCCACTTCCAATTTCGGACATTGAATCCTCCGTCCGTTCTGAACTCGCGGAAATTCAGGCCACCTTACTCAGGGCTTCAGAGGAGCATCGCGCATCTATTGTTCGGTTCGCGAATGACCTTAGTGAGTTAGATGATGAAGATACCATCTTTGAAGTTGCTTTTTGTGGCACTGATGCTGATGCAGAGGTCCTTGAGAAGTCATCTGGACTAACTCTTCTTGGTGAGGCTTTGGAGCCATTCGCGGAGCCGAAGCCTTGTATCGTTACAAATGAGATGACTACGACACGACAACATCTTGCTCGAATGTATTGATACAATTGAGAGGATTACTGAAATACGTAATTTCAGTTTTCAAAGTCGTGGAAGCTCCTTCTACAGCGACTAATATCCCAACGGGGGACGAGGTAGTGAAGGTCCTCGAGTCTCATTCTTCTTGGTCCATAGAAATCCTCCTTCGTGCGTTAGTTCTCCTAATTGTTGGATTTTCACTTTGGCGATATCAGTATGAGTCACTATTTTCGGTGATTGTTTTATTCGTGCTCGTAGTTCCAATGGAGAAGATATTTCCACGGCATAAGGGTCAACCAATTCGGCGCCCTAAATGGAAGTTAGACCTTACTTATGCTCTAGCCTCCCCTCTCCTCAATGCATTAGGGGCGGTCATATTCGTTGTAATTGCCGTACTATCTTTTGCATGGGTTCCGGGGCTTCTTGTTAGGCCATTAGCAGATATGCTTCCTGCATCTTTCAAGCCTATTGTTGCTTTCGTGTTGTTCGATTTCTTCGTTTATTGGGCGCATCGTTGGTATCATGAGGTTCCGGAATTGTGGAGATTCCATTCTATTCATCACTCTCCTGAGCATCTGGATTGGGTGAGTGGATTCCGAGTTCATCCGTTCGATTTCGCTCTCATTGCTCCAGGCTTCATCTTCCTCATTGCAGCAGGATTCGATCCTGAGACGAGCGGCATTATTGCTGTGATCCAACTCATCTCAGGAATTTTCTTGCATGCTAACATTAGTTGGAGACTTCGACCCTTACACCGTATTATCCAGACACCTGAGTTCCATCATTGGCACCACGCGAACGATAAGGAAGCGCATTGGTCAAATTACTGTGGTTTCCTTCCGTTTTGGGATATTTTGTTTGGGACCTACTACATGCCAAAGGACCGCCGTCCGGAGGAGTATGGAGTCGATGAATACATCCCGGAAGGCATCCTAAAACAACTACATCATCCATTGAAAGGGACTGGAAATCCATTTCGTGCTGTGTTTCATCCAATACGATCGATACGCACAGGATTTTCTGTTGGTAAGCAAATTTTTCGTGGGGTTCTATGGTCCACTTTCAGGGCACGTGGACATCGGCCACCGTCTGAAAGTGATGAGTTGGTAGAATCACCGTCGACGCATGAAACTGAAGGCCAATAGAAGTGCACTGGCTCCAACGAGTACCATGTCAGGGATTCCCCACGTACCTACCGGACTCCATCCTAACTTGTCGGCGGTTAGATGGGCGCTTGCCCAGTTGAGTTTGAGCGATATCCCGCAGGTATCGTGTACTGTCTCTGCACAGGTTGGGATTACATTTCCAAGCCCCCAGTAGACGTTTGCAAGTCCAATGCCAAGGCCGCCTATGCCGCTCAATGTGAGCATCATTCCACCTTTTCCTGGTGAGGATGATTTACCTGATTTACGGGCAGAAGCGGAATCGATTGAAGCTCGAACTACTGGGACGGTTTCAGGAATAACCTCTACCATTTCAAGATCCATATGCGGCTCGTCTGATGCATCCTCTGGAATGATTTCCTCGCCGAGGAGTTCCAGAACAGAATCACCATACATCCGAAGAGCAAGTTTCCTTAGATCTGGGCTTGCGCGGATAGCCTCAAGTTCTTCCGCTGAGATGTTGCCATCCAGCAAATCACGGAGTGGGTCATCCTCGGACATTGGTCTCTTCCACTCACTACCCGTTCATTAGGGCATTGCAAACTCTGAACGCCTCAGGCGTCTCGTCGCGCCATAGCTGTCTTTGCGGCATTTACGATGTCGTTTGCCGTTAATCCATAATGTTCCATCAACTCAGCGGGTTGTCCGCTCATGCCGTAGGTGTCCTCTACACCGACGCGTTCGAGTGGGACGGGATGATGAGTTGACAGACTTTCAGAGACGGCTCCCCCGAGTCCACCTATGATGGAATGATCTTCTGCAGTTACTACCGCTCCACAGTTCTTGGAGATACGCCTCATTTCATCATGGTCGAATGGTTTCAGCGTGTGGACATCAACGACTGTTGCATGAATTCCTTCTCCTGCGAGAGTGTTTGCCGCATCGAGTGCCTCCTGAACCATAACTCCACAGGCGAGGATTGCGACATCGCTGCCTTCAGTCAATACGGAGAATCGACCGATTTCTAATGTGGCGGCCTCTTCATCTGTGTAAATCTGCCTTGTTTTGTTTCGAACGGTCCTAGTGTATGATGCAGAATTATGGTTTACCAACGCTTTCGTTAATGCGCGCGTCGAAGATGCATCACAGGGGTGCATCACAGTCATGTTAGGGAGGGTTCGATAGATGGCCAAGTCCTCAATAGACTGTGCTGAAGAGCCATCAGTACCAGTATGAATCCCGCCGTGACTTCCACAAATATGTGCTACCAAACCAGGTCGTGCGATTCCGTTACGAATTTGTTCAAAGCCACGTTCCGTGAAAATCGCGAAGGTGGAGGCGAAAGGAATCATTCCAGTAGAGGCCAGTCCTGCAGCGACAAGCATCATATTTTGTTCGGCAATACCCATTGAGAATGCACGTTGAGGGTATTCAGCGCGGAAAAGACAAGACTTGGTGGACTTACCAAGATCTGCTTCAAGAACAACAATCTTGTCATTCTCGGCGAGATCGAGGAGCGCTGCTCCATATCCGTCACGACTTGCAGCGTCCATCATGCCAACTCCTGCATTGCCAGTTCGAATTCCTCATCATTGGGAGCCTTTCCGTGGAAAGAGGGGTTGTTCTCCATGAAACTCACACCCTTGCCCTTTGTAGTCCGGGCGAGAATCGCACAAGGCCCGACTGTGTTTTTTGCCCAATCAATTGCTTCTGCAATTTCAGTCATTTCATGGCCATTCATGTCCTTGACTTTCCAGCCGAAAGCGGACCACTTTGCGGATAAATCTCCCATTACCATTTGTTGATCAACGAAGTCATCGTTCTGGATTCCATTCACGTCAACAATAACAGTGACATTTTCGAGTCGATGGTGAGCCGCTGCCATCGCGGCTTCCCAAATTTCTCCTTCTTGACATTCTCCATCTCCGAGGATAACCCATGAGTGGTGGTCGCGATTTGTTAGGCGGCCTGCAATAGCTATTCCAAGTCCGAAGGAGAGTCCCATGCCAAGGCTTCCTCCTGAGAAATCAACGCCAGGTGTCCACTTTGAGTCCACGTGTCCTTGGCAGATGCCATTGTACATGCGGTAGGAATGTAGGTCTGATTCATCGAGGAATCCGAAGGCGTGCAAAGCAGCATACATTGCAGGAGATGCATGACCCTTTGACAGGATTAGTCGGTCTCGTCCAGGGTGTTTGGGTTCTGCCGGAGATGCACGTAATGTGCGCCCATACAATCCCACTACAAGGTCGATTACTGAAAGACTTCCACCGGGATGTCCGGCATTGGCGCGCTTCACCATCTTGACAATTTCACGTCGGCAACCGCGTGCAATATCGATGAGTTCCTCCACAGATTTCTGAGTGAACTCCGGAGTATCACCAGACATGGTGCCTCATCATCTGGGAAGGGTCTTTGATGATTCTCATCCTTCTTCAGAATCATCTACACGCACAGCATCAACAAGGTCGCGCCCTCCTTGTGCTACGATAGCAACCGAGTCGTGTAAAAGGTCGAGGACAGGCATGTCGAATCCAGGGGTTCGCGTTCCATGAAGAGCATCTTCCTCTTTCCGGGGAAGGGCGCGACTGACAAGGTGGATGAAGACAAATACAAACCATAGGAAGAATAGGGCAGAAATCCATGTTGGTAGAATTGCGAGTGAACGTTCAACGCAGTAAGAAGCACCTTCGGCATCGACAGCTGACTGGCTACAGAACCATTCGTCAGGACGACGGAGTGGCTTTACTACATCGGATAGTACAATGAATAGGGCGACCACGACCCCCATCAGAGCTTCACCTGCGATGAGTCCCGCAGAGAGGAGAACACCACGGTCATGTGTCTTCTTGACTTCCACCTCGGCTTCTTTGGACATTTCACCAACAAGGTCGCCATCAGTTCGTAATCGAGCTGTACCTAGCATGAAAGCGGCGATGATGCCTCCAATCATGATGCTTGAAGATAGTTGGAGGGGTAGGTAAATGCCGATTGCAACTGACATTACCGGGAGTTTCTTCCAGATTAACAAGCCTGCTATAATGAATCCTAGTGTGACCATGGGCAGATTGATACTGCCTCCGAATACACCTTGGATAATTGCCCCGATTAGTTCTGCTTGAGGAGCTAGTAGGGCACCACTGCAGGCTTCAGCAATCAAGTTAGGATCAGTCGGAATTACACCATCAACAGCTGGCGGGTCAGCGTAACATGCTGTTTTCGTGATTCTAAATGCTCGATGTAGAAGTACAACTGTGAAGGGCGCGACCATCGCTCCGACTAGAACTCCGACAACTTCGGCAATCTGTTGCTTCCATGGTGTCGCGCCCACGAGGTGCCCCGTCTTCAGATCCTGCATTACGTCGCCAGCAATTGCTGCGTTGACGGCTACAACAGAGGCGATTAGTAGAGTAGCATACATCAGTTCCTCAGTTTCCAGACCTAGAGCAAGATCTCCGACTACCCACACGATGAGTGAGGTAGCCATCAGAGTTGCAATTGTCATCCCAGATACAGGTGAGTTGGATGACCCCACAACGCCTGCTATGTAGCCTGCAACGGCACTAAAGAAGAATGCAGCAACGGTAAGGAATAGGGCACCTACAAAGGCGAGGATGATACTGCCTATGCTATACCAATAGAATAGGAAGGTAAGGACTGCAATTACACCAGCGACGTAGAATGTAGTTCGAATATCAATATCCTGGTCTTCTCTTCGGACTACAGAATCAGAATCGTCAGTTGCTCCTTTGATTGCCTTGGAGACGCCGGATGCGATGGTGGTTCGCATTGACCAGAGTGTGTAGATCCCTCCCACTACCATCGCTCCGACACCAACGAATCGGATATGTTGTGACCAGAGTGCCATGAAAGCATCTGCAGGCTCCATCCCCACAGGCCATCCTTGTAGTACTCCTAGAATTGGTACAAGGATGCCGAATCCAATGACTCCTCCAAGGAAGATGAAGGAGGCGATACGGATGCCAACGATGTAGCCAACGGATACGAGTGCGAGACTCATCTCAAATCCAATGTAGAGTCGAGTTCCGAGGAAATCCATCGCACCAGAGAGGTGTGGTTCACCATGCTTTCCGATTATTTTGAATCCCTTCGTCACCCAACCATACATCGCTCCAAGGCCTAGTGCGTAGATGATTGCAGTCATTCCAGAACCTCCGCGTTCACCAGCGGCGAGAACTTCTCTACATGCGACGCCTTCGGGGTATGGTAGAGCCTCCTCTACGATGAAAATCCGTCTCAATGTGATTGTGAACATGGTGCCGAGAACACCACCTAGTACCGCGATGATAAATGTCTCAAGAAGGCGCATCTCCATACCCATAACCAAAAGTGCAGGAACAGTGAAGATTACACCTGCAGCCAATGATTCTCCGGCGCTTGCCATTGTTTGAACAAGATTATTCTCAAGAATTGAGA
>JAZADD010000084.1:0-7459 GCA_036124005.1 Thermoplasmatota archaeon | reverse complement strand
TTCGACTTGGCGCTCTTCGAGAATCATCTCTTTCTTACCAATCAATGCAGTCTGATTGGTACTCGTAACAGGAAGATCCGTAGTGTTGTAGACCTTAACGCGCAACGTATAGACACCAGGATTGACATCATCTGTAATCAGAGCAATCTCTGTCTGATTAAGAGAACCATTCACAATCAACGGATCGATTACAACTGAGCCGTCCCTTGGTGCTACATCCGCATCTGGTTCCACCAAGCGCGCTTGAATTACAATGTTAGAGGGGTCAATATTGTAGAGGCGGATACGTAACTCATGCTTCTCACCCTCCCAGATGTTAAGCCAAGCAACACCAGTACGGTCAACACATTTCTCTCCAGGGTCGAGGAAGGTTCCTGAAAGGGATTGATCGACAGATATGGAATCAGGCATGAAGGCACCAGTGGAGCTAACTAGGACTATTCCTCCAAAGAGTAGTGCCGTAAGTAATCCGACAGCAAGTGTCTTCCCTTCAGGGCCACTAAAAAATGGGCGCTTTATCCCCTCGCGTCGTTGTCTAATCTCGTCGAGTTGAGCATCTATTTCGCTCATTTCCTTATCTGAATTCGACTCATCGATGACCTCTCCAGATTGCTCAGAAGAAGTGGGCGCGAACTCATCTTCTGTGGCCGCAAAAACATCATCCTCTGGCGAATCCGGAGATGAATCCTCATTCGCCATGCAAGAGATAGGACGTGGCCCCTTCATATCCGTTTTGACACAAATCTCGATTACTACAGGACCATGAACTGACCATGCGAATTGCTTTGAGCGGAGTAGTGCGATGGCAAAGTAATGAGCGAGCACCATAGAGGGACAATTGGCAAGGTCTTGGAGGCCATTGACCAAAGCGGGGAACACTATGGGACTGGGTTTCCAATGATTGCAAGCGAGAATGTAATCTCGCCACTTGTTCGTCGTGCCTGCGATAGCGATTTACATGGACGGTATGCAGAAGGACTCCCGGGGAAACGGTACTATCAGGGCTGCGACGACTTCGATACAATTGAGGCAATAGGAATCCAGCTCGCCCAGAAGGTCTTCGATGCATCTTTTGCAAACATCCAACCAACCTCTGGGACTGTATCGAATATAGGAGCACTCAAGGCTCTCGTCAAGCCAGGCGATCGAATCACCGCCGTTTCCACTGCAGACGGGGGGCACATATCCCACGCACAGATGGGTGCAGTGGGTCTCCGCGGCCTAGACCTCCACACATACCCGTGGGATGTTGACCGAATGGAGCCGGACATCGATGCTGCTGCTGCGATGATACGTGACACTGAACCGGCTCTTGCACTATTCGGCGCTTCCGTCTTCCTCTTTCCAACACCCCTTCAAGAGCTCGCCGATGCCGCCCATGAGATAGGAGCCCGCGTCATGTATGATGGAGCTCATGTCCTCGGGTTAATTGCGGGAGGAGTTTTCCAAGACCCCCTTCGAGAAGGTGCTGATGTGATGACTGGATCATCACACAAAACATTCCCTGGACCTCAAGGAGGATTTCTGCTATCCAATGATGATGATGAGAAGTTTCACCGCCGCCTCAACAATGCAGTATTCCCAGGTACCAATTCATCCTATCACCTGCACCATGTCGCTGGAAAGGTTGTGGCTCTGTCCGAGTTTGAGGCCTTCGGGGAACAGTACGCTCGCGACACAGTGAGCAACGCAAAGGCACTTGCAGCTGCTCTGTCAGCTGAAGGGTTCGATGTCCTGGCCGAGGATCGTGGTTTCACCGCGAGTCACCAGGTACTAACCCGTCACGGTGAAACCGATTCGGGTGCTGGTCGAACCGCTGCCGCCATGCTCGAAGATGCGGGCATCATCACGAACATGAACATGCTTCCAGGTGATACGAAAGCAATGACTCCTTCCGGTCTTCGCCTAGGTGTCCAGGAACTGACACGGCATGGAATGGGGGCGACCGAAATGGAAGAAGTTGCCACTTGCTTCAGACGAGTTCTAATCGATCATGAGGACCCTAGTATAGTCAAGACGCGTGTAAACGAAATACGGTCTGGCTTCACAGAAGTGCGTTACTGCTTCCCTGAGTAATCATATCCACACATCATTCTCTGCAGTCATATCACTGTCTACGTCACCAGTATTCACGACGTCTCGAGGCTCGATAATTACAATCCAGCACTCCTCATCGGCCACTGTTCTGTGACGAACTCCCTTTGGTACAATGTGAATCTCACCCTCCTCAAGAGATACATGATGGCCTTCATACTCGATACGCATCGAACCCTCCACAACAAGGAAAAATTCGTCAGTATGGTCGTGCTGATGCCAGACAAACTCGCCTTCAATCTTCGCAAGTTTGACTTGATAATCGTTAATCTCTCCAACGACTTTAGGGCTCCAATGATCCGTGAATAACTCGAATTTCTTTCTAAGATTCAACATACTAATCTAATCTCCATCAACCGTCCTCAAGTGAACAACAACGTCCATTTTCCATCATCCAAGACATGGCATTCCTTCACACCATTCACATCAAATGAAGTCAGTACGAACATCACCTTTTGATATCCAATGTGAGGTAATGGACTTGTCAAAACAAGATAGTTACCATCCCCTGAACGATCAATCTTATCGATGTGCCAAATCGTTTCAGGATCATCTGGAAAGCTACGTTGTCCAATCGCTTGGATTTCCCCTTGATACATATTCGACCCACTCATATTCGGCCTCGAGTCCTCAACTCGGTAATAGACCGGATGGCCCTCTGGATGAGATTTTCCAGTCCAATTCAACATGATAAGATTCGTCACATCAGATGCCTTTTTTCCAGTATCTGCATCTAAATTTTGATTGAAGAATTTTCGCCGATGAAGAATAAGAAAACTTGATTCTTCCCACGGGTTTGTCAATTGCCACATCACAGGGGGGTTGTCTGCAGATTCCTGCGCCAGTAGACGTACCATCATCCATGCTTCCATCTCGGTAGTAATCTCGGGGAACATCTGAGTGATGGATGGATCATTGAGATAGTATGAACCTGGGCCGTGAATGATATTTCCAAGGCTGTATTCACTCCAATCAGAGTCGGACATGAACTGAAATTGGAATGATTGTGACATAAGCATTCAGGCTAATTTCGCGATATATATTCCCTGATTATGAACGATGCAAAAATAAAAAAAATGAACTTTTAGAGATGTGTGTGGACTAAATTTTGCGTTTTTAGTAGTAAATTGAACAATGGTAGCAAGCCTTTCTTTGAAACTGAACATTTATCCCCCGACAATTGGGATAGGGTGGGGTAATAGGGGACTTGAAGATGGAAATCGAGGCTTTGGATGATTACTTCGGCTACACTGAGAAGGGTAGCTCATTTGAGAACGAAATTAGAGCAGGTGTTGCGACATTCCTAACGATGGCGTATATCCTTGTGGTGAATCCTGCCATGCTCAGTTTGGCAGGAATCCCATTCGATGACGCACTGTTCGCCACTGCGCTAGCAGCCTTCATCGGTTGTATGGTGATGGGGCTTTGGGCAAATCTACCATTCGCTCTAGCACCTGGAATGGGACTTAACGCGTTCTTCGTGTTTGGAGTTGTATTCGGACTGGCCTATGGGCCGGCCCAGATGCCAATGGATCAAGCATGGCCCTTAGCGCTCGCTGCTGTCTTCGTTGAAGGTATCATTTTCCTAATCATATCACTACCACAAGTAGGATGGCGAAGTGCATTGATTAATTCGATTCCAAAGGACCTCAAAATTGCTACTGGAGCTGGAATTGGAACGTTCCTCGCAATCATCGGACTACGTGAGATGGGATGGGTCGTCAATCATGATGCAACCTTAGTTGCTCTTGGACCCACAGGGGACTTCTTTTGGAGTACCTCTGCAACCGGTAGTGGCCATATGCATGGTGCACTCATTGCAAT
The DNA here is from genome assembly GCA_036124005.1 of Thermoplasmatota archaeon. Classification (GTDB taxonomy): domain Archaea; phylum Thermoplasmatota; class Poseidoniia; order Poseidoniales; family Thalassarchaeaceae; genus MGIIb-N2. Next base: position 3,541 of record JAZADD010000084.1, on the reverse strand, counting down.
GGTGGCACTCCTTGCAATCGCCGTAATGCTTGCACGCGGAATGAAGGGAGCAATCATCTACGGTGTCATTGGAGCATCCGTAGTCGGGTGGCTTACCAGTGCATACGATCCTTGGCTAGACAATGCTGCAGGATTGGGCACGGATGGCTGGGTTTGCATCCCTGATGGGAATGGAGGATATGTTGACCCAAGTTGTGTGTATGCATCCGCACCCGCACTAGGCGATGTTTTCGGATTCGTAGGCATGCCAACTGAGAGCATGGGGGCCTTTATCGATGGATTTGGTAGCATCGGCGATAATCTCGACACCTTCATCATGGTAATGGTTGCCTTCCTATTCGTCGATATCTTCGACACTGCTGGCACCCTCTACTCCGTTGGACGCCAGGCAGGCTACGTCGATGATGACGACAAGCTCGAGAAGGCTGATGAGGCATTCATGGCAGACGCGGCAGCAACCATTGTCGGTGCTGCTGTTGGAACCAGCACTACCACGACCTACATCGAGTCCGCAGCAGGAATCGAAGAAGGTGGAAAGACTGGACTCGTCGCCGTAACCGTCGGCGTCCTAATGCTCTCTGGCCTGTTCCTAGCGGGCCTATTCAAGGCAATCCCGCAGTTCGCTGCAGCCTGTGCACTTGTTGCCATTGGCGCCATGATGATGCGTCAGGCTGCTGATATTGATTGGAAGAACAAGGAAATGGCCTTGCCTGCATTCCTCACGATTGTTATGATGCCATTCACCTACTCGATTGCAATCGGAATTGCAGCAGGATGCGTCAGTTGGGTTCTCATCAAGATGGGAATGCAGAAGTTCGACGAAGTTGGCCCTGTGATGTATGGAATCGCAGCCTTCCTAGTCATGTATTACATCGGCCCTGGCGATGGAAGCACATTTGACTGGATCTTCGGAATGATCTTCTGAGAAGCCGAAAATGGGTTTAATGGCCCTATGGTGGAGCGGTTAGCATGACGGATGATTTCCTGTTGCGACTCCGTGAATCTGTACGCACCGTACCAGATTTCCCCATTGAAGGGATCATGTTCCGAGATATCACACCCGTATTGGCAAATGGGGCTCTTCTAGGCGAAGTCGTGGATCGAATGGTCTCTGACCTAGATGCCCTGGGATGGAGTCCCACTCATATTGTAGGGCCGGAGAGTCGTGGCTTCATTTTCGGGTCGATGATTGCATTGAGGGTAGGAATAGGTTTAATTCCAGTAACGAAACCAGGTAAGTTACCTCATGAGATTGAACGAGTTGAATACAGCCTTGAGTATGGCGAGAATGTTCTAGAAATTCACAAAGATGCGTTATCTGAAGGTAATCGTGTTGTGATAGTAGACGATCTATTGGCAACTGGAGGCACCGTTGCAGCATCAGTTCGCCTTTGTGAATCCATAGGCGCATCCGTCATCGGGGGACTATTCATGATTGAACTAGATGGCCTAAATGGAACTGCGAATGCAGGTATCGAAACTCATGCTCTCCTCAATTACCCTGCTTGAACTAAGGATATACTACTAAGACAAGGCGCGATACTGGGCAAATGTGCGAGTTATTACGGCGGGCCTATTCATCCTCATCCTTCTGATGCCTCTTGCCCAGGCACAGAGTCTCAATGAGGTGTTTCAGGAATGTCCAGGGACAATAGTTGGCAGCACCGAACCCCGACAAATCCACCTACAGGTGACCGATGACCCTACGACAATGAATGTTATGTGGGCAACAGAAGGCCGGGCAACAGGTGAAGTGGAATGGAATGGACAGACTGCTGTTAGTTCAGATTACTGCTACAACCACGATATGGCATTCCACATGGCGACGATGACAGGACTCATTCCGGGTGAGGAAGTCACATATCGAGTTGGATCGGACAACACTTGGTCCAATGACTATACTTTCACACCAATTGACCCGGATGCCCTACACTTCGAATGGATTTCGATTGCTGATCATGGAGAATCGAGTGAAGGCATGGATGTCTCTGATGCGATCATTGCAGATACTGATGCCCAACTAGTAACACTGTCTGGCGATATTTCCTATGCAGATGGAGAACAATCCACCTGGGATGTTTGGTTTGACTACCAAGAAGATAGTATGACAACAATCCCATGGCTAACCGCTGTTGGAAATCACGAGAACGAACCGGGATATGGATTCACACCTTACGAGCATAGATTCGATTCAGACGGTCAAATTGAATCTGAGATATTTTGGTACAGCCGTCAATATCCAGGAGTACATATGGTCTTCATGTCTACCGAACATGATTACGATGCAGGAAGTGCTCAATACACCTGGTTGGATCAGGAATTAGCTTCAGTTGACCGTGAGAAGACACCATTCCTCATAGTCTACGGACACAGTCCGATGTACTCGAGCAACAGTTACCATGGTTCAGAAATCGAACTACGAGACGCATTGGAGGAGCTATACGTAGAACATGGAGTTGACCTAGTCATCGCAGGACACGACCATTTCTATGAGAGGACTTGGCCAGTCTCATCTGAATCTGTAATGGACAAAGGAATCGATGACCGATTTGGTCGGGGCCATGGCCCTATACATCTTGTCATCGGTATTGCAGGACGATCATCCTACGAGGAATTGGATGAACCACAGCCTGAATGGAGTGCTTTTCGTGAGAATAGTACCTATGGTTGGACTCGTTGGGTATACGATGGAGATTCAAGAGAAATTACGATGACGCATCATCGAATTGATGGAACAATCGGTGATCAATTTACACTTCAAGAAGCTCCGATTGCAGAAGAATCTGAAGATGAGTTCCTTGGAGTCCCAGGATTCGGGAGCTTGCTCCCAATTCTTGCTATGCTAGGGGCTTCAATGAATGAGTACCGAAAGGGAAAGAGGGCGATTTGCACTGATTTTTGATTAATCAATGTCTACGGATAATCCTCCAAGACCTTCCCAAACAGTGCGGATTTCATCAACATCATCATGGAGTCCTTCCCATCGTTCCTCGATACCATTGGATGACACGAATACTACGACAGGTATGCCGAGAATCTCAAGATCACTTGCAAGTTCAGGTGCATGAATGAATGGATGAGAGATACTTCGATTGAGTTCATTTTCCATATCCGTATGCCATTTGACCATATCGCCATTCCCATCACGACCATCTTTGTTGAAAACGAGGAGAGAGCCATTCGGAATGACCACATCGAGTGCACCGAGTGTTGGCTTGCAGTGTGTACACCAAGAGGCTGAGAAATAAGCAACGTATGGAGGCTGCAACTCATCGGAAGACCAAGACTGGTTCTGATGATCTTTCAAATTGAATTCTGGAAATGTTGGGAGAGGGATATCCTCGATGGCCTCAACTGATTCTGAATTATCAGAAGAGGTCCATGTTAGACACCCACTCAAGGGCATCATCCCAACGATCAGAACGACAAGAAGGCGTCTTCCAATCACTAATCTCACCGGAATTGGCCCTCTAAATCAACAAGGATTGTTGAGTTCAAGTGTAAGTAATCGTATGCTCGATTTCCATCATCCACAGTTCGT
>JAZADD010000083.1:0-7606 GCA_036124005.1 Thermoplasmatota archaeon | reverse complement strand
ACCCACAATTGCAACTTTTTCTGGAAGAGCGTCAAGATCCAATGCACCAGTAGAGGAGCAAATCCGATCTTCATCGAATGGCATGAATGGTAGTTCAATTGGAGATGATCCTGTAGCGAGAATTACATTCTCGGCTTCAATTCGAATAGTTCCATCTGCTGTTTCGACTTTGCAGGTTTTCGCATCCACGAAAGTTGCCCATCCATGAATCAAATCGGCACCTGCTGCTTTCAGCAAACCTTCCACTCCTTGGTTCAAACGTTGTACGATTGAGTCCTTCCAACCGACTAGCGCTTTCATGTCAAGTTCAGGTGAACTTGCATTAATGCCCATATGTCCACCCTCTTGGGCATGCTGAGATAGAGCCTCAAATCGTTCAGATGCATGGATAATGGCCTTCGAGGGGATACATCCACGGATTAGACAAGTTCCACCTGCACGGTCTCCTTCTACGATGATTGTCTGGAGGCCAAGTTGTGCAGCTCGGATTGCTGCAACATAACCACCAGGGCCTGCGCCAACCACGAGTACCTGACAGGTGCGATTTTTGGCCATAATGAAACCTCACATGAAGATGGTTGCAGGGTGTTCAAGCATCCGTTTTAGATGCTGGATAAGTGCTGCGCCGTCCGCTCCATCAACCACACGATGGTCGAAAGAGGATGATAGGTTCATCACGCGTCGAATCTCGATTCGACCGTTGTATACCAATGGGCGTTCGTTAGCCTTGTGGACCCCTAGTATGGATACCTCTGGCTTGTTGATGATTGGTGTCGCCCCTAATCCCCCGTCGCGCCCTAGGCTCGTGATAGTGAACGTTGAACCGGAAAGGTCCTCAAGGGCCGCGGATCCCGATCTGGCTGCACCAGATACTCGTTGCATTTCGGCAGCCGCTGTCCAGACATCCATCGCTTCGACATGCTTGACGACTGGAACGTAAAGTCCACGATCCGTTTGTGTTGCAATTCCAAGATGAACTGCTCCATGACGTGTAACGATGTTAGCCTCGTCATCGTAGTGTGCATTACACTCTGGATGGTCTGGCATAATTTTGGATAGAGCGAGCATGATGAATGGCAAGTAAGTGAGTTTAGGCTGGTCATCTGCCTTGGTAGCGTTGAGGTGCTGCCTTAGGGCTTCAAGCTCGGTTACATCCACTTCTTCGAAATAAGAGAAATGAGGTATGCTGCGCTTGGATTCAGCCATATTCTCTGCAATCTTTCGGCGTAGTCCAATGACTGGGACTTCCTCGGTTGAGGTACGCTTTACTCCACGAGGGACGACAGCGGGTGAAGGTGACGCTACAGGAGTTGGCGCACTCACGCCAGCGATTTGGGCGTCGATATCAGCGTGAGTAATACGCCCAGCGGGCCCACTGCCAGGGACATTGCTTAGGTCAATTCCGGCTTGCCTTGCTCTCTGTCGAACTGCTGGGCTAGCCAGAGGTTTTCCACTTGCACCTGTACTCGCTTGTTTAGATGCAGGTGTTGCTGGAGCAGGTGCTGGTTTAGGTGCAGGTGCTGGTTTAGGTGTAGGCTTCACGGGCTCTGGCGTAACTTCTGGTTCTGGGGCGGATTCTGATGAATTCCCTTCGCCTTCGATATCGAATACGATGCATACTTGGCCAACGGGGATGATGTCTCCCGGCGCTCCTGTTGTGGACGTGATTGTTCCATCTACGGGACTTGGAATCTCAACGGATGCCTTGTCAGTCATTACCTCCAACAAAGGGTCGTCCTCTCGGACCGTATCGCCGACCTTTACGTGCCAAGTTACGATTTCACCCTCGACAACACCTTCGCCGATATCCGGGAGGCGGAATTCATAGGTGCCCATTCTCAATCCTCCTGTGTAGCCCGGATGGCCTTAGCAATGCGTTCAGGACTAGGGATATAATCCCACTCCGTGGTATGAGGGAAGGGTGTGTCCCATCCAGTTACACGAAGGATTGGACTTTCAAGATGGTAGAAGCACCGTTCTTGGATACTTGCCGACATCTCTGCTCCGAATCCACTGGTCTTGGGAGCCTCATGGACAATCACACATCGTCCAGTCTTGCGAATGGAATTAACAACGGTATCTCTGTCCCATGGTACGAGAGTCTGTAGGTCGATTAATTCGCATGAGATGCCACTGTTTTCTATTGCTTGCTGGCACACATGTACCATTGTTCCCCAAGCAATTACCGTGCAGTCAGTACCTTCCATCACGATGTTTGCTTCCTCTAGGGGAATACGGAACTCCCCTTCCGGAACCTCTGCATCAGGGTGTCCTTTCCACGTGGGCACGTTGTGAGGATCACCATAGAATGGCCCACGATAACATCGCTTTGGCTCGAAGAAAATCACTGGGTCATTACATTCTACAGCGGATGTCAGCAATCCCTTCGCATTCTTTGGTGTTGAGCAGTATACGACTTTGAGACCTGGCGTGTGAGTAAACTGAGCTTCCGGAGATTGGGAATGATGGTGACCGCCGCGGATGCCTCCTCCTGCTGGTGTTCGGAAAGTTACTGGTGTCCAGAATTCACCTCCAGAGCGGTGCCGAATCTTTGCAATTTCATTCACAATCTGATCGTAAGCAGGGAAGATGTAGTCTGCGAACTGTATTTCTGCAACAGGTCGTAAACCATTGAGCCCCATGCCCATCGCCATTGAGGCGATACCACCTTCGGCAAGTGGAGTATCGAATACTCGGTGTGCTCCGTGCTTCTCCTGTAGACCATCAGTAACGCGGAAAACACCTCCAAAGTAGCCGACATCCTCTCCGAAGACAAGGACGTTTTCATCTTGCACCATCAGGTTGTCTAGAGCCGAGTTAAGGGCTTCAATCATGTTCATCTCGACCATGACAATCACTTCCCAAGCTCCTCACGTTGTTCCTGTACGTGCCAAGGAACGGTTTCGTAGACCTCTGTGAAAATTGTAGATGATGGAGGGTAGGGTCCATTTGCGAGATCACCATAGGATGTGGCCTCTTTGTACGCTGCAACGACCTCTGAATCGATACGCTCTTCCATCTTAGCATGATCTTCGTCTGACCAAATGCCAATCTCAATCATATGTGCCTTCAGCCTTTCAATTGGATCTCCACCTGGCCAAGCGAGATGGTCATCCTTCGGCCGGTATCTTGACGGGTCATCGCTACTAGAGTGGGCCCCCGCTCTGTAAGTGTAGATTTCCAGATGGGTAGGGCCATGCCCTGCGGATGCGCGATCTCTTGCCCACTTCGTCACAGAATAGAGAGCAAGGAAGTCGTTGCCATCAACACGAATTGAAGGGATGCCATATGGAATTCCTCTAGAAGCAAAATTGGGACCTCCTGTCGCCATGTTTGCATGAGTAGAAATTGCGAATTGGTTGTTGACCACACAGAGAATAATTGGTGGTTTGTAGACAGATGCGAAATTGATTCCGTAGTGGTAGTCTCCCTGTGCACTTGTTCCATCGCCAAGCCAAGTAATTGTGATTTGATCATCGCCCTTGTAGGCAGATGCCATGGCGACTCCGACTGCTTGACTGAACTGTGTACCTACTGGGCTCGAGATTGAGATAAAATGGCCATCACGATAGGTGTAGTGTACGGGCATCTGGCGTCCTTTCACATTGTCTTCTTCGTTCCCAATGCAGTGATTCATCATACTAACCATGTCACGATTTCGTACAAATTGCGCCCCTGGTTGACGATAGGATGGGAAAACCCAGTCATGCATTTCCAGTGCCATTGTCTGAGCAATAGCGATTGCTTCTTCACCATATGAGCGCATGTAGAAAGAGAGTTTTCCCGTTCGCTGTAATTTCATCATTCGCTCATCGAAAATCCGAAGGCGAAGCATGTGCTCAAGTCCTTGCTTGAGGGTGTTCTCGTCTAGTTCTGGGTTCCAAGCACCGGATGCTTTACCATCATCTCCTAGAACACGCAAGAGCCCGTAGGCGTGTTCTTGAGACTCATTAGCCGAACAGTCGAGTTTGAGGCGCGGGAGATCCTCTGGTGTCCAAGCCCAAGGTGCGAAGACAGACTCATCACCCGGCCGACAAGGCGCTGTAGGTACACGAAACGGTTCTGCTGTTGCCAGTGGAACCTCGTCGGACATGGACTCTGCTTGTGAAGGAGTGGTAATAGTATTCCGCTGTATGGATTACGGACGTTTTTCCAAAGCCCTTACCCTCCTAAGTAGACGGCAACCCCTATACGATGAAGCCCTAACCAGCCTCCATGACTAGTGCACAACAATACTACGATGGCTTAGTTCAACAGGGACACGATGCAGCAATGGCCCTATCTTACACTCAACAACATTACCCGGACTTCACAGCAGAAATTCCTGCGCCCGAACCAACTCCTCAACCAATGACTATGGAACCAGCCGCACCCGTTGTTGCCGATGTTACAACTGTGGCTCACTCTTCTGGAGGATGGGCGATTCAAACTGCAGATTTCGGACTATTTTTCACCAAAATTCTAGCATGGTTATTGACAGCAATCACCCTCGGATTCGGCTACCCTTGGGCCAAGACTATGGTGTTTGGCAAGTGGGCAAGCAATGTTCGAATAGATGGGCGGGCAATCCGATACACTGGCACTGGAGCTGGGCTCTTCGGTGTCTGGGTCAAGGTATTCCTCTTGTCAATAATCACGATTGGAATCTACTATTTGTTCTGGGGCAGAAAGGCTGTACCAAAGTATGTAGACGCACATCTTGAGTGGGCCTAATTAGCGTCAGAGCCATGAACCGGCGGCCCCGATAGAGGGTTGCCGCGGTGATGAAGGTCCTCAGCCGAACGGATTGATGGGCGGACTGAGCGGCACTAGGAGTTTCAATTGATGCAACCCATCCAAGGCCCCGATGGCCGCATATATCGGCCCATGCCTGTAACTAAGGTTACAAAACCACAAGAAGAGTTGCGAATTGGACGTATGTCCAAGCCTTGGTCAGTTTATGGAAGAACGCTTGGCATCGTTATTCTTGCTTTCCTTCTAGTCCAATTCCTGACAGTTGGGGTAATGGGAGTGCTAGAAGGTGAACCATATCTAACCGTATGCGGGATCATATTCAGTGCCCCATTCCTAGCATTAATCGCCTATGTTCAAAGGCCTAAAATTGTCGATGTACGTGTTGCAATACCTGACCCTAGGGGCAGCCATTACCATGCCATTGGACCCAATGAGACATTATGGACTCCGGAGGCAACACAATTTCGACGACATATAGTTCGTGATGCTTCTTCTTTGGATATCCCGCAATCAAAATCACTTTGGGCTATATTCGCAATCCTCATCACTACCTCGTTAGCGATATCCGTTGGACTTTGGACTGGTTTTGCCACCGAGATTTTGTTCCTTATCGCAATCATCATCGGAATCCCCTTCTTCCTACTAGGTTTCTCAATTCCAGTGATGGCATGGTGGGCCATATCGAAAGAACGACTCGGAATCTTGACCCGGCAACGTGATGCGGAATCTTGGCTCTTTCTAGGGATGATGGCAGGATTCCCTGCAATCGTAATCAATAGCTTCATGTTTCCTGCAATTGCTGGGATTCTTGGATTTGATACCTCAAATCAAGAGGTAATGCTGAACCTCACAGCAGTCATCAGCGCACCAATAGGTGAAGAAATCTGTAAGGGTCTTGCTGTCGCTATATTCATGCATCAAATGGATGGAGGGAAACGTGGATTCCAGATTGGCTTTACAGTAGGCCTAGGCTTTGCGCTAATCGAAAATCTGCAGTATATCCTACTCTCCTTCGATGCTGGATTCACTGGATTCGCACTAACGGCCTTAATCAGAGGAATCGGCTCTATTCCAGGGCATGCATTCTGGACTGGAATCACTGGTTATGCCATCGGCCTTCTTGCTGGAGAAAGAATTGGAACTGGAAAAACCGAATATGAGGCGCCGGACAACCCCGGTAAAACATGGATGCTATTTGATCCGAAAACAGGTCATGAAATACAACCCAAGGAGGCAGTACATACTCAATCAAATGACCTATCTCCAGCATTTCATCAAACCCTCGAAGCACGTTTGCAACAAATCTCCGTTCCTAAAATTGAGGACATCTCGGGTGGCATTCGGCCGCCATCGAATATTGGAAGCGCTCTAATGTGTGCAATTATAGGCCATGGACTATGGAATGGAACAGCAGTATTCGTCCCAACAATCGTCCTAATTCTTGGTGGATCAGAAGGTGCCTCTATTCTCGCTAGCCTATTTGCGACACTGCTACTAGTCACAGGTGTACTACTTCTTGGAAATGCGCTCATGAAGGGTGTAAACGGAGAAGACAAAGAGGTGAAAGGAAACCCAATTCTTCCCTTGACTTGAGCGATGGCTTGATGCAGCCAACAGGAACCGTTCACGTCGAGGACACATGATTGATGCGCTCACGGACACAAATGGCCTTGTGACATTGGGCCTCGTTCTATTCCTAGGCGGCATCGCTGGAATGCGAGGATTTCTCGATAAGAGTGGTATCCTCGCTGCGGGCGTACTCGGCATCATTGTTGGCATCGGAGGCCATTGGACCTGGCTAGCAGTATTGCTAATCTTCCTTGTAACTGGTTCACTCGCGACACGTTTCTCTTATGATGAAAAAGCGTTGATGGGGTTAGCTGAAGCAAGAGATGGAGCGAGAAACTGGACTAATGTAATCGCAAATGGTGGCGCACCAGGGATGATTGCTCTACTTGCCTTACTTACCGGTGAACCTGTGATTTTAGCCGCTCCCTTCGTCGCAGCGGTCGCAGTCGCCTCCTCCGACACAATGGCCTCAGAATTCGGTGTACTAGATCCACGTGTACGCATGATCGTCAACGGACATATCGTCCCTGCGGGAACTAACGGAGGCATTTCTCCAACTGGTCAAGCCGCAGCCTTAGGGGGTTCACTGCTGATTGCAATGACTGCCATACCACTCATCGGATTCTTTGGAAGTGGATTCTCGGAACAATCGTGGAGGGTTTTCCTCGTGATAGTCCTAATCGGATGGTTTGGGTGTCAAATTGATTCTATTCTTGGCGCCATGTTCGAAAATCAAGGCTTGATGACGAAAGGGCAGGTCAATCTTGCATCCACTCTTCTTGGTTCGTTACTTACCTATTTGCTTCTGCTTCTCGCCTGATAATTCTGCGAGGGATTGAACAACTCGGTCCACATGAACGGTGCATGAACGACGCGAGGCACTCTTGTGCATCGGCGATTTTACTCGCTATGCTCGTTCTAACTATGCTCGCAGGTTCGGCCACCGCAAAGCCAGATACAATGGAAATACCAGAAGGTGAAGGGACGAGTATATTCCATCCTGTTAACCGGAATCTGTTCCTTCAAAACGAAACCTCAATGGATCTCATCTACCCATTGGATTCGGGCCAGCCCCCCGCCTTCGGATTTAATCGACTTACAAATCAACTCCTAAGCGTGGACTCCGCACCAGTAGAACATGCGACAAAATTCGAAGGTAACTTGACTGTTCGGCTGTTTGCAGGATTAAGTCTCGATGGACCAACTTGTCGCCTCACAAACCCAGTTCCGGGATCACCTGCAGATGCACAGACCCAGTTTACAGTCCGCGTCCTCGCAGGCGGGGCACAAGTATTCCAAAACA
>JAZADD010000082.1:0-6865 GCA_036124005.1 Thermoplasmatota archaeon | reverse complement strand
CATTCCAAATTTCCCAACCATCCGGAGCATTATCCCCATCTGAATCCGAGTTTAACGGGTCGGTATCATGGCCATCTTCGATTTCGTCACTTAACCCATCACCATCTTGATCGATATCTTCGTAAATTATATCCGATTCTTCAAAAGTATCTTCCGAATCGTTAGTATCTTCCCCATCTCGCCAAGATATACAGCCAGTTAGAGGGGCTGCGAAAATAAGAGCGCCGAGTAAAAATGGGAGAATCTTGGTTTTCATCGTGAAATACATACAAAACGGCCCCATATCAATGAATTCTGAAAAAGTATCAAAGAAAACGGATTTAAAATGCAGCCGGTGTGTATATGTGGCATGCCCCACTTGGTGTGCTGAGGAATACCAATGTGGAACCCCCCTCCTGAAGCCTTGAAACCACTGCCTGCTGACCGTGACTGGAGCGGCCCATCCGACCAGTATGGTGACCCTAAAACTCTCTACGACATGGTACGGAAATCCGTTGACATGTGGGGTGCTGACACCTTGCAATGCACCTACATCCCTGGAGAAGGGCTTGAGCGGGTCCCAATAACTCGAGGCCAGTTTCACGACAACATTCAGGCTCTTGCCGCAGGTATGCGAGCTGCTGGTGTCAAAGAGGATGATCGTGTCCTCCAGATTGTCGACACAAGCCCTCAATTCGCCATGATATTCTACGCTGCAAATATGCTAGGAGCGGCTGCATCTGCGGTTTACACGAACATGAAGATGAAGGAGACTATCCATTGCTATAATCTTGCAACACCGAGTATTCTCTTCATCGCAACTGGAGAAATTCTCGCCAATTTCGCTGCTGCAAAGGGCGATGCTGCATGGCCTGCTGGAGGAGCCGTTCTACTCGATAACGAAATGCCCGATGAAATCCCAGAAGGACTTGAAGTCCGAACTTGGATGGAGTTCATTCAGGCCGGTCGAGCGGCAGAACCCGTCAACGACCCCTGTATGGATCCTCACAAACTTGCGAGCCTAATTTTCACCTCTGGAACCAGTGGATTCCCCAAGGCAGTGATGCTATCTAACTGGAATGTTCTACACAACGTCCTAGCAATTCAGGGCCGTGCTCCACTATGGCCAGGTCGACGTACTGCATGTTTCCTGCCCTTTGCCCACTCTCTCGCCCAGGCTGGCGATATGAGTGCAATGATTTACTTCGGCGCCGAGGTTCACTATGTCTCCGATTTACTGAACTTAGTGAACGAAGTAGGAGAGATTCGCCCACACATCATGCTCTGTGTCCCACGTGTACTGAATCGTTTCCATAGCCGAATCATGGCTGGAATTGAAGAAGGATCAGGCATCAAGAAGCGGCTCGCTAAATCCGCTCTTGCCACCGCAAGGAAGCGCACACTCGCCGCACCAACAGAAATGCTTGCTGTCCCTCCAAAGGGTCTGAAAGATAAGATTCTGACCAAGCTTGCCATTACCAAAATTCGTGAACGACTTGGTGGCGAACTAGATTTGATGATTAGTGGTGGTGCACCACTCGACCCTGAGATTGCACTCTTCGTTAACTGCCTTGGAATCACCGTACTCGAAGGCTACGGATTATCAGAAACCGCTCCGCTTGTATCACTTAACGGATGGGAAGATGACTATGCATCGATGTCCGGGACTGTTGGGAGAGTAATTCCCGGCGTTGAAGTACTCATCGATCAGGATGCTTGGGACGACCCTGATTCAGAGGATGGTGAGATTCTCGTCCGCGGGCCCAATGTCATGCTTGGGTACTGGGAGAACCCTGAGGCCACCAAGGAAGTCATCATGGATGACGGCCATCGGACCTTCCGAACCGGAGACCTTGGACGTCTTGTGAATGGATTCCTCAAGATTACTGGACGAGTCAAGGAGCAGTTCAAACTTCAGAATGGTAAGTATGTCGCTCCATCCCCACTAGAAGAGCAACTCAAATTGTCCCCCCTTATCGAACAGGCTTCTGTCGATGGACGAGGAAAAGTCGGCACCTATGTCATCATCCAGCCGAATGAAGATGCAATGATGGCTGCTTTGACCGCTGAAGGGATTCAAACTTCTGCCAACTTTGAGGAAACTTGCGCTATGGAGAATGTTAATTCATGGATGCTTCAGAAACTCTCAGATGAGGTTATGGCACCTCAAAACTGGAAGGGCTTTGAGAAGCCAAAGACGATTATCATTGATCATCGTGAATGGACGACTGAAGACGTCCTTACTCCAAAGATGTCGGTTAAGCGCCGCGTTCTAGAAGAGCGCTTCGCTGATCGTATCGCACAAATCCCTTGATGGCGGCGCACTTTCATGACGCCTGAGCAATGGCTCGGCTTGGCTACAGTCTGCACCTTGGGTGCGATGTCTCCAGGGCCATCACTCGCTTTTGTTATGAGAAACACCATGTCCGGAGGTAGACGTATTGGCCTCATCACTGCTATTGGACATGGGACTGGGATAGGTCTCTACGCTTTCGCATTCGTAGCACTACTCTCAGGACTCCTTACAGCCGTACCGGCTCTTGAATCAGGTCTACGATGGACTGGCATTGTCCTACTAATCACATTTGGTGGCCTTCTAATGAAATCCTCTTTCAATACCGAAACTGAATCAAATGTATCAGGACCCGACGCAATGGAACGGAACCCATTTGCTGCAGGATTTGCAATCGCCTTCTTTAATCCTAAAATTGCAGCATGGATGGTTGCTGTCTACAGTCAATTCGTCGAAGTAGACTCGTCTCTTCTCACAATGGCTGGAATGGGGGGCGTCGCATTTGCAATCGATGCTGCTTGGTATGCTGTAGTTGCTGTCTTACTCAGCAGTACTTTGGCAACTTCATTACAGAATCATTCCCGAATAGTCGATCGGATTGTTGGAGCGCTACTAATCCTAAGCGGGATGCTTCTAATCATCCTCTGATAATCAGATATCGTAAAGAAGATCCGACTTGGATTGCTCTCTCGTTGTCCAATAAATCTGGAAATAACAACCTACAGCCATGACTGTGAAGAGAATTACACGATTCGTCAAATCAACAAAATCCAGGGTAAGGGGCGTGCTTGCTCCAAACAAGAGCACGCTTAAACCCATTACAATTGCAACACCTCCAATCCCCGAGGATGCAAGAAAGCCAATCGAGCCAGATTGTTTCTTAAGCAGAATTACACCTGCAAAGAAGCCCACATAGGAAATCGCAGTTTTCATCAGAAGTTCTGTTGGGTAATAAGGTTCGATTACCGTCATGATCATCATTGTGGCAAAGAAGCCAATCCAACCACTTACTAGGATATGGATTCGTTTGACGAATCTGAATACTAGAGCCCCTGCGATTAAGCCAACCACTCCTGCAACGAGGAGCATCTCATCACCTGCAACCGGAGAAGATTCCATAGCGCCTGCAGCTCCATAGACAGTGAGACTAACCGCTCCCCCAATTCCAAGTCCAATTAACCATGCAAGAATACGGAAACCAAAGAAGGCGCAGATAACTCCCCCTATTACCAAAGCGAAGGCGACCTCCTGAGAGAAGGTCTCGACTTGGTCGAGGACGCCATCCAAGCCCAACATAGACAGGACCATGCAAAGAAATAGAGATAGAAAGACCATAGCCGCTTCGGCGAATTGTCATCACTGCAGTGTATCTCTAAGATGATTCCATTCATTGAGAATTAGTGTTGTAATGTAAGCGATAATACTGGCCCTTTCATCCATAGGATCGTCTTCATTCAAATCTTCATCATCAATAAATTCGGACCAATCGCCTTTCATCTCATCGATGGCGTAATCCACTGCTTCATCGAAATCTAACCAATCTTCATCGATTTCGAAAGTCTCCTCTGAGGGAGATTTGGCAACTTCATCCATCACGATGATTCTAATCTGGCCAATCTTCGATTCTGAATCTAACCTGTCAGTCATACCAACAAAATCCAGTAATCTAGAAGCTAAGCATGGCGAGATTACCATGTCAATTTCTATCCTATCATCTTTCATCTGAGCACCTCAATTCGTAATAATGTCCTGCTGCCATTTGCAAAAACTGCACATAAAATCGACGAGCGGGGTTGAAATTTCCGTAGACCTTGCTCCATCATATATGTTGGAATCACCACAACATCCACACCTCCTCCAATGATATCTTGTGGCATCATTCCAAATCCAGTATTCATCTTTCAGCATCAAAATAGTAGAGAATACTGATCTAGACAATGAACTATCATCAGACCAAGCAAGACACCTCTCTTGTCTCTGAGGAGGTATCCATGAACACTCCACCAATTCCTCACCACATTCCTTCCATAGCCTCTCGACAATAGGTGCAGGCACTGTATCAGGAAGAATTACCGTAAACCACTCATGACCCATAGACAGAATCTCAAACGAAAATTGTGAATCATATCTCCCGAGCACCGTAATGGTATTACCTGCCACTGAGACATTTTCATCGAAATGAATTGCCTTCAATGTCGATAGCCAATCCTCATGACTCTCCTCTGGAACATCTCCAATCATGTCCGCTGGCCAATCTGGCCAGAATCTCCACATCTCTGAATTAGGCAGATGTTGGTTGTGTACAAAGGCTAGGTGAAGTAACCACTCAAATGACTCAAAATCGAGATCCCAATCAACCATATCCCACAATTCTATTGTTGGCTCACCTGTGTTATCAGAATCCATCAGATAGACCTCCTATATCCAGCAGGAACAACCCTAAACACTCTCTTGATTGGATTCTCCAATCTTGAATACTCAGTCGCAGGAACTACACCAGAAAGCCTCGATTTCGCAGTATCGATGATAGTGCCTCTATGCAATGTGACAATATGTGCTGTGCATAATTTCCCATTCATATTTGGAGGATCAAAAGGAGGTTCTCCTGAGTAGAAACTCACGAGAAACAAATCATCTAGTTCGACTAGCTCTTTGATAACATGAGATAATCTCCTCACATCGGTATTACAGTATGCCAATTGCATCCCATAGTCCTGGAGGAACTTCGACCAAGTATGAGGTGCTTGAGAATTGATTCTCGGCATAACCTCATCCGGATGGATTAGGGCACCTCTAGTACTGGCGAGCATCGCAAGAGTAGTAGGTACGCAAGAAGGGCCTCTCTGTTTGATATGATTAATGTCTATATCATGATGGAACGGTCCCGTTTCAGAATCGTCATCAACCCACCAAATCGGTGCATTAGGATCTGGTCTCCAGCCATTTTCTGTCATCATTTTAATCCCTCACTGATACTCCAAATCTTGGTCCGGAACACCATTCGGCCAATTCTCATCCAACCATTCAGCCCTCTCCAAAATCTGGGCATCAGCAAGATAGCCAATGGCCCATATCTCTGAATCATCTAAGCATAAGTGAAGTAATGTCAGAAGTGCAGATGGGAAGGTGTGACCATCCGTTGGCGTGATACAGATTGTTGATGTAGAGAAATAGGTCTGCTTGCCCCCGTACTCAGGCACGTGAGATGGACAAACCCATAATTCTCCAAGTGAATGATTGATGTGATTAGGAGTGTTGAATGGAATTGGTCTCTGAATGAATCTCTTGCCCATCTTGTCTTGGACCTCCTGTACATGATCTTCCAACTCCCCAGGTCCAATCCAACACTCTGAATCGAATGACACATCGAAAGAAAAGGTGTTACCATGTTGACCTAAAATTTCAATCGTGTATCCATTTAAGCTGATGTTTTCACTGTCATGGAGATGTTGCATCACTGAAAGCCAATGGCTCCTTATTGCCTCGATTAAATCCGAATCATCATCATCCTCAAACCAGATATCAGAATCTATGGCTGTTAGGCAAAGTTCCCACTCTGGCCATATGCTCCAAGCCGTATCTTGCTCAATATTAGCCTGATTATATGCTTTGAAAATCGTCAATACATTCTCTATTTGGCCAAAATTCGCATTATTGTAATCAATCATATCCTCTATTTTTGTCTCATTCATATTTTTCATACCTCCAATTATCAGAATTGGCGGGGGTACCAGGATTCGAACCCGGACCAACAACTTCGCAGTCTGTTATGCTCTCCGTTACACCATACCCCCAAAGGATGGAGGCACCCGGAATCGAACCGGGATCCAGGGGTTCGAAACCCCCGATGCTCTCCGTTACACCATGCCTCCTTAGTTGACCCGTCTGAAACGGGTACAGAAACAGAATCGGGTGAGAATCAACGAAGGCGTTGGCGAACCCAATCCCCCCAAATCCTCCAATGGGTTGGGTGGGGTCCGCTCATCTCCTTCATCTCCATCCGGTTGTTCCGTGACGAATATACTCAAAGTGGCCTTTTCTTTTAAACATTTCCTTTTTTTTATCAAAAATGGACGTAATAATTGAAAAATGGTTCAGGCTTGTTCCAAAATATCGGATTAATGTAGATATAGATAATTGACTCAAAACTGCAATAACGCCGGTGACCTCATTGCAGAGCGCATCGTCGGAAAGAGTATGGTCAGCACCGCTGAGGGTGCCTCTGGCGAAAATGCCATTCGCGCTTCTAATGGCAAGATGCCGTTACGCATTATCACCGCTGCAGCAATATTCGACGGCCACGATGCGGCGATTGGCATATTTCGACGGATATTCCAGTCGCGCGGATGCGAGGTAATCCACCTTGGACACGACAGGGGAGCAGATGAAGTTGCTCAGGCTGCAATCCAAGAAGATGCACACGCCGTCGCAATCACATCGTACCAAGGTGGGGCTGTAGAGATGTTCACACATACGAAGCAACTCCTAGATGCAGCGGGTTTCGAACATGTGTTCCTTTGTGGCGGAGGAGGAGGGACCATTCTACCACAAGAAATTCGGCTCCTGCGTGACGAAGGAATCGCCCGGATCTAC
>JAZADD010000081.1:0-16999 GCA_036124005.1 Thermoplasmatota archaeon | reverse complement strand
GAGAACTTCATCTCTAGCGACTACTCGAAGTCGCTGAACCGATAGTACATCTGCTGCGAAGAAACCCTCCTCCATGTGGGTGCCAAAGCATCATCGATGAAATACTTGCACATTCTGAATTCATATAATGGCATGGCGAGCGTTCGGGTCCAATAGGGCTGAAGATGGTGTTCTTGAGATATCGGTCCAGTCCACAATGAGGATTGCCGAAGACTTGGGGGCTGTCACAATTTCAATCGGCGATGCCAATGCGCGTTATGAAACAGGAGATATCCTCGCAATCAGAACACAGCGTATCGAACGAACGTTGGTGCCTGCTTGGCGTATTGTCCTTGAGAGTCGTGACGGCCCTCGTGATCTCATTACCTTGGGTTCCGAAAGTGATGCCCTTTCTGTTGCTGAAGAAATAGCTAGACTTGGGCATTCCCGTTTAATTGAACACACTGGAAGAATAGTTGAGCGTGATGAGCATGGTTTAACCGTCTTACAACAGATTGCCCGCCATCCAACCCGTTGGCCTCGCCCTGAAAGAACTCCTTCGATGCTAGGGTCTGTGAAAGTAGAAGACGACTCTGTAGTCATGGATTTACCAAGTGAGGTGCAGACGTCTGGCTTCCTTATTACGGCCCTTTTATTCGCCTCTACGTTACTCGCTGGCCCGTTATTCTTACTCGTAGCGGGCCAAATTGTAGGTTACGGAAGGACTACCCTAATCTATGGCTGGGGTGGCGCTTTCCTAATTGTACTCGTCATCATCGCCTTCCTTAACCAATCATCTAGGGCCTTTGAAGGCAGACACCGCGTGATTATACGCGAGGATGAAGTTACAGTTTCTGGCCGATTTCTTGGCATTTTCCCCTTGCCGCCTGAGTCCTTCCCTTTGGATGATTTCCGGGATATCGATGCCACACAAGCATGGGGTTTGACACTTCTATTTGGTTCAAGGAGGATACGGTGTGATGTTCCAGCAATCGAGGGCCAATGTCTTATCGGAGAAATGATCGATGCGCTAAGGAGTGTTGGAGCCCTTCCTTATTTCGCAATACAGAGCGAAGAAGAATGAGGTGCGGGGGGAGGGATTCGAACCCTCGAAACCTTACGGTGCCGGGACTTAACCCCGGTGCCTTTGACCTGGCTGGGCGACCCCCGCAATCCTCCGTTGCCCTTCTCATTCAAGAACAAAGCGACGTGAATGCCCATGTTGTGGACATCGGCCCGCAAACCGTTTAACGCTCGGAGTGTCACCCCTTGTCTGATGAGCGCCCAGCATGTGGTAAATCGGTCGGCCCGGTCAGCCCTATATCTCGTCATAGTGATGCTTCTTGCCCTCGTCCCAATGTCTTCCCAAGATGACACTTTTACGTTGCAGGAAACCCCCTCTCCGTATCATGTTAGTTCGCAGATGTATGACTACCGAATTTATGTTGCATCACCTAATTCCACTGCTGGTGGAGATGGTTTCTTGACTACACAAGAACCCACAAGTGGAGGTGAGAAAAGTATCGTTGTCAGCGAGGAAACGGCCCTATTCAAATCTCCTCGATTACTTACAGATCTCTATGTTGAGGGATATACAAACCAAATCCGTATTGATTTTTGGCACACTGTGGAAGCATCCGGTCCCAATGTGAACGCAACTTACACATTTACTATGCGATATGGAAATGACGTGGTTGGAACAACTACAGAACGACTCCCAGCATGTCAGTCCCAATTCTTACAATCCTGTAATGAAGTGGGAGATAGTATTGAAATCGATATAGCGGGTGGATTTACTATCCCTGAAGATGAACAACTCATTTTGGAGATTACTGCAGATATGGAAGGTTGTCAAGATCAGGAACCCGGTCAAGGATTACCTAGCACAACTTGCTCAGCAACTCTATTTTTCAACGAAATTGATGGGCGAACGGATTATACTAAGATTGAATTCAAGTCGAATGCTTTGTCACAGAGTCTACTCATGGTGCAGCGTGATGGCGCTGAACTAGTAGATGGTAATCAGTTGGATTGGTACCCCAATGATTCTCCTGAGAATCGGATTATGCAGTTCCGTTTCCAAATTGAGAGCGCCTTCGGCCGCTTCGATATCAATTCAGTTCGTCTTAGCCTAGTAGATCCGAGTGGAATCATGAAGCTTGACAAGCCTATCAATGGTGATCTTGACGGCGTCATCGATACATCCTGGGCGATTTCAGGGATATTCGATTGGGAGTATTCACGCGGATCGATGGCGCCGGGAGAATATCTTCCCTCAATTGAGGTGACAGATATTCAGGGCCATACTATCGTGATAGAACATGAGAATCTTGTCATGAAACAGTTTGGAGTGTCCATTCAACACGGAGAAGACGCTGATCGTAAAGTAGAATACATCGCTCCATCGCAAATAACGGTGGTTCCACTCCAACTCCAGCACAGAGGTTCTTCAGGGCAGTTGGATGTTGAACTTCAAGTAATTACGAACTTTAACAGCAATTGGAACGTAAGTTTCGATGCACCTGGGGGCTATATCCTCAATGAGGGTGGCGCCATTGTTAATCCAATACTCACTATCGAATCACCTCAAGATCTCCGCAATGCTCCACCGCAGTTAGTTATTCGAGCTGTCGGCGAAGCGATCGTAGAGGGTTCACCAGAAATTGTAGCTACGGAGACGTTGTACCTTGACCTTGAGAAGGTCGATACCTACGCGTCACCATTGACAAGTATTTGGAACGAGAACCGAACTCAGCAGTATGACAATAGTTCTCGCCCCGATTCATTTGATACGAGTGTTCCTCGTTTTGTGGAAAATGGGGAGTTCACAGTGTTCATCATGGAGATTTGGAACAATGGATTTGACGATGATGAGTTCCGAATTGATATTCTTGAACGCTCCAAGGCGATTATCCAGATTGTGGATAACGATACAGGAGTTGTAATCGTAGAAGATATCGGTGACGGGACATATCATACTGACTCTATCAGTCGACATATGACCAAGGTCTTGCAGATTCGGGTCAAGCCATCCGGTGACCGTGATGACCCCGATCAGGGTCTAGTTCGTTTTGAAGTTGCTAGCGAGGGTAATTCAAGCAAGGTATCAGAGGTGGAATTCACAATTCAGAGAACATTTGGAGTTCGAGCAGAACCTGTATTCGATTGTGATAGTGTGCCTCTTGGCACAGTCAACCAGACTACTTGTTCGGATGGGATGTCGATGCGAATCAGAGTCACCAATAGCATAAGCGATTCTTCGACAAGTACCAATTGGCGTTTCATCAATCCTTCCGACCTACAGCGCAATATTGACGCGGATGAATCCTACTCTCAATGGGAGTTCAAGATTTTAGATAATAGTGGTGACAGTGTCCCATACCTAACTCTCGCTCCTCAACAGTCGGGCGAAATTACGCTTGAGATTGACCCAACTGACCAAGTTGAGATGGATAGCCATATTCTATATCTGAGGATAATTGAAGCAGATGTGGAAGATGATCCTGCTTATTTCGATATGCAATTCATCGTTGAAATTGGGCCAGGGGATGTCCAACTAGAGATTGTCCAAGTATCTGCGGATGCGCCGATTAATGCTGGTGAAGAAAGAGATATTGTATTCAGAGTCAAGAATCTTGGGAACCAACCCCAATTCGTATACGTGGATGTTGACTGTTCCTCCGGCTCCACTGTTTGTACTGGTTGGGATTCAGACATCCGTGGAACTGGTAATCTTTTGACAATCGATGCATATGGACAAAAGGACTTCACAGTCGAGATTAGTTCGCCTCCTAATGCTCGTTCTGGTGAGCGGGTTGAATTCACCGTTGTCGCTGAACCTCAGACACTTGCAGGCCAGGGTTCCGTTGATGATGAGCAAATGTCTTCAGCTAACTTGGTAATCACGATGACTGTAGAAATTCCTGATATCATTACTGCTCTGATGAACGAGATTGTCAATCCAAGTCCAACTATGCTTCTTGTCTTTATTGTGGCCCTGGTAACCATCATACTGGGTGTGCAGAATCGTAGAAACAGGCGTCGTCTTGCCAATTTATCATACGAGGAGATGGATGAAGAGGGAGAAGATGAGGGTGATGAGGATGGAGATGAATTTGATTTCGATCTGCCTGATGCTCTCGGTTCTGAAGATGATTCTGAAGAGGGCGAATTTGAGATTGAATTCGATGATGACGACATCGAACTCCTTGAATAAGAAAATCGCTTTACTCGTGCAGGCGTATGAACTACGCTCCATTTCCCTTAAGTCCCTACGTGAGCCCCTGAGGGGTGGTTAGGGGCATGTCTGGTACTCAGTTGGTCGTTAGAAATCCGGAATCTCGTGCAAAGGCTCGCTCGGTTTTCCTCGTGATGTTGATGGTCATCTCTAGCCTCGCTGCGTTTGAGTTCGCTGCATGGGAGGCATATGCTTCTTCTGACGCAGATGGTGATGGTCTGACCTATGGTCTCGAATTTCTATTGAATACACAACCTCAGGATTGGGATAGTGACAACGATGAGTTGCCAGATGGCTGGGAGTTTTTTCATGGGTTGAATCCGCTTGATGCTTCAAGCCTCACTGTCAATGGTTCTCTCGGTGATCCTGATGGGGACAGCTTGTCCAATAAGGACGAGTATCAGTATGGTATGCCATCTAATTGGGACAATCCTAACACTCCTAACGTCCTTGACAATGGTGTTTGGTGGAATGGAACCGTTCCTACAAGGAACTGGGATGAGGAATCCGCTATGCAGGCGAATCAGGGAGCAGGTACGGACGGTGCTGACGAGGACCCGATGGGAAATATTTGTGCAGATGGGATGGACAATGATCGTGATGGTTTGGTCGATTCGGCAGATAGTGATGGAGATGGTGATGCTGATTGTTCATCTGATGACGATGATGGCGATGGCAGTATCGATGAGGATCCTGACGGTTATGATACCGATAATGATGGCATGAATGACGGATGGGAAGTCGCAAACGGCCTTGATCCGACAGTTCGTACAGGCGTTGATGGTCCTAACGGCGACCCTGATGGAGACGGGCTCGTGAATCTTTACGAATATGTGAACCCAACTTGGACTACACAGAATTCTGGTACTCCTTACTTCATGCCCGGGGCTCCGAGTCAACAGCGAACCGAGACTGAGTCCCCCTGTAATCCAGTTCTAGGTATTGGTCCAGGAGGCTGTGCGACATCGACTGCTGAGGTTGATGGCGTCACTTCAACAAACCCACAGAGTCCAGATACTGATGGCGACGGCCTCAATGACAGTCATGAAGCCCTTACACTTCTTACTGATCCGACAGATTCCGATACCGACGGAGATGGGATTCTTGATGGTACAGAGGTAAATGGTCAGTATGGTAATCCTCCACAAGCTTCTGATCCTCGTGACAATAATACTGACGACGACCCCTTCGACGATGGCGATGAGGATGCGAATGGTAACGGATTAGTCGACGGCAATGAGACGGACCCTACACGTGCTGAGGACTCCGGAGACTTTGATGGAGATGGTATCGAGAATTGGGAAGAGAATCTGACTTGTACAATGTGGGACGTAGCGGATACCGACTTTGGAGGTGCAAAAGACGGATTCGAGATTCTTGCAGGAGTCAACACAGATCCTTGCCGTTCAACATTCGATTTCGTAACTGTTCATTCGAATTATGATGCTAGCTCGCAGATTCTCCAAGTTGCTAACGCTACTGGTTTCGGTGCTGGATTTTTCGAGTGGAGACCGACTGCACCTGCTCGTACAGGGTTCTACAATTTGAGTAATGGTTCACTTGTACCGTTTACGTTCATAGGGGCAGATGATGCATCAAATCCAAATCGTTTGATTGGGGTAAGTATACCTCCTCCTCCGACGACTCAGACAGTGATACACAAGAATGGTTCATGGTGTTGGGATGCAACAATCCAACCCAACAATAACGATCCTTGGTGCGATGATGATTACGCTGATACTGATCAGGACGGTTTAGCCGATTGGGAGGAATCTTTCGGCTATTGGGGCTATCAGTCGGATCCATATGACATCGATTCTGATAATGATACAGTCAACGACCTTGATGAGATTATCAATGGTACAGATCCACAGGAGCCTTGTGATAACAATCGTGACGATGATGGTGACGGACTCAACAACTACTTCGAGAATACCACTGGTTGTGCTCTCTTCTATGTCCCAGGAATGGGGGGTAATGGGTCTCTTGATACTTACTTGACCAATTATCAGCAAGCTGATACCGATGTAGGAGGGGTTTGGGATGGACAGGAATATGTTGATGGTACCAATCCTCAGAATGATCCATCCGACGATTTGAATCCTGCTGACACTGATGGGGATGGTATTCCTGATGCGATTGAGAACAATACCGGGACTAACTGGTTGGATCCAGATACTGATGGAGGCGGTCTAACTGACTATCAGGAGTGCCCACCTCAGTTTTGGTCCACACTTTGTGCGGGTTCTGGGCAAGATCCTTTCGATCCGACTGACGATATTATCCAGAATCAGGTTGCTTTCTGGGCGAACAATACGACAATCAATGTTGACCCTGCTCTGACACACTATTGGAGGGTAAACACCTACGACTTCTACACGGGTGTAGATTACGGAGTAAACTCTTCACTGATTGTTCTTAATCCGATGACACCCGGTTTCTCAGACAACAACTGGGTCGCTGCTTCACAGTTCCATAATAATTCAACGACTTGGGAATACACTTTCCCCTTTACAATCGACGTCAATTCGAATCTCCCTGGGCATTGGAGTATGACTGACTATTCTTCATGGTCGGACCCAGGAGCTGGTTTGAACCATACCAACTATACGCATGATGTACGCGTGACGGATGCTCCAATCGATTTTTACTTCGGTAACGCTCCTGAAGTTTGGTTTTCTGATTCGGTCCGTGGAAATAGTACAGGCTATCAATCAAGTTCCTATGCTCTTGATCTTCCGGATTATTTCACGGACATGACGATGCTGGAATCTGAGGTTTACAATGTCACTCAGTCGGTGTTGACAGCGAGCGGTGCACTAAGTGCATATGATAAGATGGAGGCTTTGGTTGACTTCATCGAGAACGGTAACAGCACATTCACACCTCGATTGAATTATGATGGCAGTGGATATCCACAAGGTGGCGGCCCTGACTTCACGCATTTCCTCCTAGTGGATAGCAAGGAAGGGACTTGCGATGAGTGGGCCACCGTTCTCACAAGTATGGCCCGCCTATCTGGCCTCCCTGCTCGAAAGGTCACAGGTTTTGTTGAGGGGAGTTGGCATGGAACGGGTTACGAGGTATTCGGATTCAACAGTGGGTCATGGGTCGAGGTTCACATGCAGACGAATTCTGCTCTTGGTAACGCAGACATGGGTTGGGTTCCTTTCGATGCTTGCCCTCCAGACGAAGATGTAGAGATAGTCAATGCTACCTTTGGCCCATTGATTGTAGACCGTAACGGTACCAGCCCGCAACTTTTCTTGAATGGGACGATGGTCTACTCTGCTAATCAGACAGCAGTTCCAAACCTCGTAGTTGATCTCTATCTAGTCCCTCTTTCTGAGGTTGGGGCAGTACCTGGTTCTGCCGCCCTTCCAAGTCGCCTTGTTGGTACAGCTATCACGGATGCCAACGGTACATTCTCAGCTAAGGGAATCCCTCCCGAGTTCATCACGCCTGGTTACGGCGGCTTGGTGCTCCAGACGGTGCCTTCAGGCTATGTTGGCACAAATGGCTTGTTCGATAACTACATTGTGAATGTATCAGATAATGTCACTTTCATTGTCGAAGCACCTCTTCCAGTTGCAGAACCAATCTTTGGCGCTGGTTCCAACACTACGTTGAGTGGGCGTGTTGAATTGACATCGCCTCCTGCTAACGATTTGTTCATTGTTGACGAATGGGACCTTGATGGTGATGGGCTTCCTGACGGTTTCAGTCAGGTATACTTCAACTGGACATCTACGATAAATGGGGCTCAGGTGCTAACGACTTCGATTGGTCCAAATGGTTTCTTCGAAATCACCATCCCTGTGGATGAGAATGAATCACAAGGTCTTCTCAATGCTACACTGGAGTTCCCAGGGTGGCATGAAGATGACTTGAATAACGGTTCTTCGCCACTTTATCACATTCGTCCGACAACTCAGGTTTTGACTATGAATATCACTCCATCTCCGAATCTTGATATCGTTCTCGAAGGTCCGTCCTCAAACAATTCTCTCTTGGAAATCAAGGATAACATCACAATGAATGGAACGGTTCTCAGTCGCGGCCTTAATCCAGTTCCTATGGAGGGGACTCTCTTTCTTCAGATGCGTGTGAATGGATCAGGAACGCCGTTTGTAGATATCGCGAATTGGGAACTTAATTCCACTACTTGGTCAGGTAATCCGGGGAACTTTTCGGTTACATGGTTCATGGATCCTGCTCTAGTTCCAATCACTCCAGGATTTGTCGATGTCCGTTTCATCTTTGATTCAGCAACTCTAGAAGCCAATGATGAGGTACTCATGCCACCTGGATATGGGCTGAAGAGTTATCTCACATTCGATTACTTCCTAGATGCGATCCCTCGAGATCAGATAGGTTTCATTTCGATCTCAATGTTTGATCACGCGGGCACTTATGATCAGCCATTCAACGGCACTTTTGAGACTGAAATTGATGGTGTTCTAGTCAATACCACGGTAGACCCAGTGGATGGTGGATTCGGCTTTGAGTACACTCCTCCGATTGTTCCTGCAGGTGATTATCCACTATGGGTCAACTACTCTGGTTCCCAATGGTATTACCCCGCGACTAACAATTCTACCATTCGTATCCAAGGTCTGGCTGCAGTTTCTGCCGTCCTTGGCCAGAGTTGGACTCACATTGGTGACACAAACTATGTCACAGGGGAGATTCGAGATGCGAACCTCTCAGGTTCTCCGCTCGTACTAGGAAATAATTCCTCCATCTCTGCCATACTTGAGATTCCTGGCACGGGCCCTTCAGGTCCTATGGGTGAGCCCCCTGCTCCAGAATTGATTCCGCTGGGTGGGACTTGGTTGGATGTGAATAATGGGACTTACAATCTCTCATTTACAGTCCCGACTACCGTTGGAGCGGGAGTATATTCGATTAACATAGAAGCGGACTTCAATTCAGCGGCTCTAGTTGGTGGAGCGTATTTTTACACTGAAGTAGGAGCTTCAATCGATATCGGAGTAGAGTCTGAAGCAGTATTGGTTGCCATCGATCCACCATCAACTGTAACAGCAGGCGATGTTCTCGAGGTCAATGCGAGTGTTAGGGATGTTGCGGATGGAAGCAACATTACAGGTGCTGCAGTCCAATTCATCTGGGATTGGGATGGGCCCAACAACCAATCATTACAATCTGTAACCACCGGTTCCCCGGATGGTATCGCAAGATTCAATCCTGTGATTCCTGTTTCAGTGGCGCCAGGATACTACACAGTTCGGATTCTTATGGCAGATGATGTGACCGATCCATTAACCACGGGTTCTGCTCGTTGGATTGGTAATCATACGGATTTGAATATCACGGTTCTAGTTCCGACCATTATCTCTAATCTTGTGATTACTCCACCAACTTTCCTTACTGCAGGATCCAACTTCCTACTTGAGGGGCAAGTTGAGGATGCAAACGACCCGAATCGGAATTTCTCCGGTCCAGTCGACATTACAGTTTTCTTTGAGGGTAATTCTAGTGAGGTGTTGATTAATTCGTTTACGACCACTGTTAATGGTAGCTTCAACCTCACTGTACCTACTGATCCAGCAGGGGATGGGTTATCCAGTGGAAACAAAACTCTGGTTGTCGCTGTTCTAGAAGGATCCAGTCCGTTTTATCTTCCGAGTAACCTTACTCAGAACGTGCTCGTTAAGGGTGTGACTGAATTTATACAGACGACTCCATTGATTCCGATTGTTGTGAATCGCGGTGATTCTATTGAGTTCGGTGCAACACTCGTCGAGGCTAGTGATAACAATGGCCTCTTAGGGAATCAGACAATTAGTGCTGTTTTCCATGATACTTTACTTCCTGACGAGGTTACGAATGACACCACCGGTATTGTGCGTTTCAACTTCAGCATACCTAGCTCACACCCTCTTGGTCTAGTCGATATGACGCTATCTTATGCAGGCAATTTCACATTGCTCTCGACGAATCGGACTTTTAGCACGGTGACGGTCCGAACAATCACTATTCTTGTAGTCGATCCAATTTTGGTGAATCCAACTGCAGGTGAGACATTCAATGTCACGGGCACACTCACTTCTGAGAATGGTTCAGGAATTATCGATCGCAATGGTAATCCACTATTACCGTCCCTAGTGATTACAATCGATGGATTCTCTGATACGTTCACGTCTACAAACGGTACTGTATACGATGGTAATTGGACAGCTACGATTACACTTGATCAGTCATTCCCACGTGGAACTCACAATCTCAATGCGTCTTTTACACCAACGGTGAACTATTTCCTTGGTTCAACAAATGGCACCACATTCGACAGTCGTGGGTATACAATACTTGATTTCGCAGACCCTCTTGATCTTGATCCTGACCGCCGCACAATTCGTGGCAACAATGTGACTGTTGGTTTGAGCCTCTTCGACAATGCAGGGGACGCAGTCGAGAATGCTACTGTCAATATCTCAATCGATGGCCTGACATCATTCGATATCATGACGGATTCGAGTGGATTCGCAGTGGGTAACTTCACCGTACCATCCTCGTGGCCAGTCGGTTTCATGACAATCAACGCGTCTTATGCAGGTCTTGCAGGGACAACAGGCGTTGCAGGTGATGAGACATTTACACGTGTAGTGATTCTTGCACCAACTGTCCTCACAATTGATTCCGTGGAAGGCGATCTTGTTGCAGGCCAGACGATTTATGTTAACGGCACCTTACTTGATGAAAATGGTGCAGTACTTCTGAATCTGACCGGTGAGCCCGTGGGTGGTTTGATTCACCTTGCGATGGATGGTATTGATACCGGTGCATCCACGATTGTGTTATCTGATCCTAGCACTGGCTCGTGGAGTATAGCATACACTTTGCCCCTTGATACGACTCCTGGTAATCACAATGTCTCCGCCTCTTTCCTCGGCGGGTTCCTTTGGGTAGATCCTATGGGTGAAGGTGACTCTGTCAACCCTGAATTCTATCTCGGTTCAATTTCAAGTTTAGAATTTGATGTGTCAGTGCCCACAGAAGTTCGCCTCTTTGGAGGCGATACCGAGGTTGTCCGCGAAGATCTTCTTAGTTTGGTGGGCGTTCTCTTCGATGTCGCTGAGCGACCGGTTCCAGATCAGAATCTGACAGTATGGATGAATGGTCAATTCCTAACCAACGTTACCACCGATGCTGAAGGTTCGTTCTCGATTCTGTATCCTGTTCCATTGGACATGGACCTCGGAACTCAGACTGTAGAGGTACGTTTTGCAGGAGCCCCCCTCTATCTTCCGTCGACGAGTTCCACTACCTTCGAGGTATTTGCTCCGACAATCCTCACCGTCGATGCAATTGATACCGCTGCTGTAGGCGACGAGGTCGTGATTACAGGGACCATCCGAGATAATCTCCCTGATGGTTGGATTCCTGGACACTTTGTTACTGTCCGCGTGGATAACACCATTATTGGAACGGCTACGACAGAATCTGATGGTTCGTGGAATCTCAGTTGGGTTGTAGGTCCAGCATTCTCTATCGGAGATCATCTCATCTTTGCCTATGCCGAGCCACAGGGATACTACCTAAGTGGGGATGCGAACACAACGATAACCATCAAGCACAATGCAATCTTCACCGGGATTAATCTCGATGATGGCGGATTTGCTACGCGTGGAGAGACCTGGAATATCTCTGGTTCACTCGTAGACGGGGATACGAGCCCTCAGGTTCCAATTGAGGGTGCGACAGTGATTATCGAGGTCGATGGTCAGCAGATTACAACCACTATTACCGATTCGAATGGTCGGTTTAACGCAGAGATTCCTGTAGAATTCTCCTCTAATCGCGGTGCACATACTATTCGTGTGAGCTATGAAGGAAATGACCAATTTATCGGCGACGATGCAGAGGTTACTGCATACACATGGGCAGATATCATCATCGAGATTCTTGGTGTCTCAGACAACAATATTCGTTCTAATGCATCCCATCCAATCGAGATTACTGGCCGTATACTCGAAGTGGGTGGAACAGGTAATGTCGTATCAGGTGCCTCTCTAGTACTCCTCTGGGAGGGTTCACCTGAGACAACTGCCGTTGTTTCATGGGATAATGCCACAGGTCAGTTCACGATTACTATGGTTGGGCGTGCTCCGATGCAGGCTGATCTCCAGTTTGACGTTCAGGTAGCGCAGGATGATGTTCGTTGGTTCAATTCTGGTGAAGAAATTGGTATCGATGCCTTCCTAATGATTCCTGCTTCGTTCGAAGCTGACTCTGTGACTGTTAAATTGGATTCAAGAGAAATTGTTGGTATCGTTAGAGTTGTGGCTGATGATAACGGTTTGCCGCTAGCTAATATCTCGATTTCGGCCATCCTGTCGAATCAATCATCTCAGTTGACACAGTATGGTAAGTTAACGGATGATTTCGGTATCTTCGAGTACGTCTTCGTCAGTCAGGAACCACTGCCTCCGTTCTCGGATCAAGCACATTGGGGTCAGTTCAACATCACGTTGGATAGTACTTCTGATGTGATTTCGCCTAATGACCGAGGCGATTTGTTGAACCTGAAGGTTGACCTACAATATGAGCAGTTAGAAGAGGTATCTTCGGGCCTTTCGACCACTTCTATTGCCTTGCTAGTTCTTCTTCTGATTAGTGCCTCAGTAGTTGGTTATCGCCTGAGGAACCGTAAGACATCTCTTGAGGAGATGCAGGATATATTCTCTTACACTGCCGAGTTGTTGGCAGCAGGTGACTCGATTCGTGAAGCAATCTTCAACTGTTACGAGGACCTTTGTCTCGTGCTGATGCAGAACGGGTTCCTGCGTCGTGATTTTGAGACGGTTCGTGAGTTTGAAGTTGCTATCCGGCAAGCTCTACCGATACGAGAATCTGCTCTGGAGGCTCTTGACGCTGTCTTTGAAGAAGCACGCTATTCATCCCATGAAATGGGAGAACAGCACACCGCCACAGCACAGCAGGCATTGGCAAATGTGGTGAGTGAGATTCAGAGTATCGAGGAAATACCTGGGCGCTAATGGAAGTCATTCAAGGTGGATATCTAACCCACCATCGGTGAATCGAGCGTTAGCGATAGATACTCCACTTGGGAGTGGAGTAATTATGGATTCAAGGCCTTCTCGATCAATTCGGATAAATTCTGTATCATCGATGCGGCCTGTGAATACATTCAGTCCATCTAATGAGATCCCATTTGTGTGAATGTGCACACTCTCATGCATTGGCGTGGCATCAAGTGATGCTCCTGATAGTTCGCTTGCTAGAATACGTGCCCCCGCTTCACGTGTCATTTCGACAAGTTCTCCCGTTTGACGGGCAAAGGTATCAGCCTGGGTGGCAGCATCGAGTGAACCAAGGTCGCGGCGAATGAAGCGTTGATGTAATGCAGCAGCATCCATCTCAAGTCCAGCAGGTGTATCTTCTTCGTTCTTTGAATCCAGAACAACTGGAGTCCACTCAACCTTCTCCATAGGAGATGCTGGGGTCGCCGAAGGTCATCAACCCGTCGTCTCATTCAGTAGTGCGTGCTGGTTCAGGATGTCGCTGAAAGAATCGCCGAACTAGTCTTTCAGTGGCCTCTGAGTTATCGGTATGGAACATGTTCAAACCCATTGGGAGGCATGCCTTGTACCCTCTGTCGCCGACTCGTCGCTCAAGGACTAGGACTATGGCGCGATCCTCTGCTTTTCGGATAGCTCTTCCCATTGCTTGTAGGATAGAATTCATCGCTGGTTGTGCAGCCGAGTACTTCCAAGCGTTCCGTTCTCCGAAGCGATCTGAGATGTAATCGCGTAGTGCTTGGTTTGATGCTGTAGGGGGCGCCATTGGAATTCCGACACATACCACTGCATCCAGAATGTTACCTTCGTAGTCAATACCTTCTGAGAGTCGAGCATTGTACACTCCTGCGAGGAGACACCGCTGCCCCGAGTCTCTTGATCGACGAAGACGATTGAGTACATCCTGTACCTTGTCCTTTGACCAAGTTCTCTCTTCGACAATCAGGTGCCGTCCTGGCCATGAGCCATCCTCGATAATTTCCTCTAGTAGGTTGTAGGAGGGCAGGAAAACCGCGACGTGTCCGGGTGTTTGTCTGAGTAAGCCATGAATGTGGTCGCGAATTTTACGAGTGTTGGCAGCACTCCTATCTTTGTATCGAGTTGTGACATCGGTCGCGAGAACTACTGGGCGCCGATCGCTCTCAAATGGACTGGAATATTCTTTGTGAGCGACAGCGCGTCGTTCTGGCAACCCAAGTATATCTCCATACATTGCAGGAGGAAACAACGTTCCGGACATCAGTATCCCTCCGGAAGACTGGTCGAGTAATGGTCGGGCGACTACACCTGGGTCGAGAAGGTGTGTGGTGATCCTCCCTTCCTCTCCAAGAATATCGAAGACAGTAGCAAGGGCTGAATCTCCTCGGTGGTGGTGGAGAATTGTAAGTAATTCTGCAAGGCGATGACAGGCGATTTCTGGTTCTGTATCCAAGGATTCATCAATCTCGATTCGTACTGAAATAAGAGTTTGAATGAACTGGTCTAGTGTCATGGGTTTGTCTAGAGTTTCCTCCAATGCCGATTCAAAAATTGAGAGAAGTTCTTCCGGTTTTGTCATCCGTTCAATATCTTCGCCGAGAAGGCGTTTAAGATCCAGTAAATAGGCATCTACTCTTTCTCTCATACGGATTAGTGCCTTCTCAGCTGTTGATGCATCTTCAGCATCCTTAGTCCAGACATCTACACCTTCGGATTCCATCGCTTCAGCAACTGCTTCGTCTTCGTTGCCACGATGTTCTTGCATCTCACTGACACAATCACGCAGAACCTTACGTGTCAGACGTCGCTCGAGCCCCCTTCGGATACGATCTGGAAGATTATGTGCTTCATCTATCACTAGTATGGTCTGTTCCAAATCTATTCCCATTGCTCCTAGTGATGCCTCTCTGACACTGTCGATGAATACGTGGTTGTAGTCGCATACAACGATATCTGCGCTGCCCGCTGCCTCGCGTGCCACTTTCCATGGACATGGCCCTGTTCCTAATCTGCTGCTACAGAATGCGACCGCCTCCTCGGCATGCAGGGGGTCTCTGAGAATCTGCGATACTGTCTCCTCAGTGTCTTGGATGAAATGAGCGCACTTCCGAGTTCTTCTCATCTCTGCACACATCCGTGAAAAGATGGCTGGATGTTCGCTACGGATTTCATGGATACACATGCCACGTTGTCCGATGAGATCTACGAGTCGGACATGTTCTCTTGAATCGCTCCTAGAGTTGATTCGACGGACTGTGTCTACAACGATTCGATGCTGACTTTGGCGACCGGTCAGAAAGAGTACAGTCTTGCGTCCCCCAGGGTGGTTGGCTGCACGTGTTAGTGCTGCACTCAATGCCGCTGCCGTCTTCCCAATACCAGTGGGTGCAGCCGCGAAGAGATATCCGTTCAGGTTGAGAATCTCCATGCCGTCCTCAATCATCTCACGTTGACTGTCTCTCAGGACATCGTGAGCTACGAAGGAGAATGAGGCCGCCACGAACACCATCCTCGCGCGGCCCTTCAAGAAGATTCGGTGAGGAGCCTTCCGGCCGAACCAGTTGGGGTGCCCCGCCGAAGCGGGGCGGGTGTGTGGGTGATTATCTGGTCGACAAGGTTCGCATGGCGCGAATTCTTAATCCGGAAAAATTTCCTTCCATACTAGGGGCTTGGCCAAATCCATGAAGTTCAGTAGATGCATCTAGTGCTCGATCACGAATCTCATCCATTGGTTCGTTGTTGAATATTCGACGAATAGGTTCTGATTTGGTCGACTTTGCCAAGAGTCGATTGCGTAGAGCACTTCGTAGAGCAACATGGGTGAAGACATTGGTCGCGGGGGGGCGCTGAGGCCCCCCCGCATTGGTTGAGTTCCCATCCCCTACCATGTCCATCTGCCTCCACTAGGCTGTGTGATCCTCATTCTGCCGACTTTTATCTTGGAGTTCTTTGAGGCGCTGTTGCATTTTCGTCTCCAGCGTCTCGGTTTGATTCATGACTGTAGCCATATGGTCGCGAAGAGCGTAGCGGGTCACCGTCTCTGGTGTATCGCCGTGAATTTGACAGAACATGTCGAGCTTCTCTGTCAAGTCTGGACCTAAGTCAACCTTCACCGTTCCACCTACAGCTCGTGAGGGACCGGATTCTAGTAGGAGCCGCACCGCGTGTCGAATGACATCTGAACGGTTACGCATTCCATCGAAACCAACCAATTGTTCGAGCATCATCAGGTGATCCTCTGGGATTCGAAGCGAAACCATCGGGCTGTTGTTGGCCATATCCTCGTGCCCTCCGGCCTATCTGTTAGGCCGGCACCATATGAATGTATTGCAAATGAAATACATTTGTATTACAAGGGTATTCTACTCTTCTTCATCATTGCGTTTCCTGTTTTCATTCCACCATTTCCAACTGATTAGTCCAATTAGCGTTGAAGTTGCATGGCCAATTGAAATGGCTGCATCTGTACCGTAACTATTGTAATTCCAAACCTCGAATAAGAAAACGAGTATCAGGGGGAATTGTGGTTTTTTAGCATGATAAGCTAGTGCCCCCAAAGCCCCAAACATTCCAATTGATCCACCTCTGAATGACCTACTCATAACGTATGAAAATAGGTCAATATCGGGATTTATGGCGAAGCCAACATTGTAGAAAATCGCCATAAGTATAGATGTTAGTGCACTTGTTCCGATGAAAATAATTGCTGCACTTTTCCAATTATTATGTGCTTCAAACGATT